>NZ_JBCPXV010000017.1:0-76951 GCF_039581225.1 Ornithinibacillus proteolyticus
GAAGATTTGTCTGTCCAAAACATGTTAAAGAATCCTAATCTTGCTAAGGCTATCAGCGAGGTATCTTGGTCACAATTTCGCACAATGTTGGAATATAAAGCAAATTGGTACGGAAAACAGGTTGTGACCGTAGCGAAAAATTTCCCTTCCAGTCAGCTTTGTTCAACGTGTGGTCATAAGTATAAAGACGTTAAAAATCTTGCTTTGCGTGAGTGGGAGTGTCCTACCTGTAAAACCCGTCACGATAGAGATATTAACGCAAGTTTGAATCTTCGTAACGAAGCATTACGATTAACCGCAGGAACTGCGGGGATAGCCTAATCCATAACTAACCAATAGGTTGGTGTTCTTAGGAATCCCCCACTTCAATCAGACCATAAGGTCGATAAGTGGTGGGTAGTTCAAATATTAATAAATATGGAGGGAATATGATGAAGAAGACAATATTTTTTAGTATGTTTCTTTCACTTGTATTGGTATTAGGTGCTTGTGGAGACAGTACTGGTGGAACAGGAGATAATGCACTTGATGGTGAATTTGTAACCGTTCTCACAGGTGGGTCATCAGGGGTATATTATCCATTAGGTGGTGCAATGGCCAAAATCTATCAGGACATGGGGGCGAATGCAAATAGCCAATCCACTGCTGCAAGTTCGGCAAATATTACTACTCTAAATAAGGGGGACGCGGAAATAGGGTTCTCTATGGGGGATGCAGCAGCGGATGGATATGAAGGGATAGACAGCTTTGAAGAACAGGGTGCACAAGAAAATATTCGCTCTATCGCTTCACTTTATCCTAACTATTTACAAATAGTAGCTACTGTGGAATCAGGGATCAAAACGGTGGAAGACTTAGCGGGGAAAAGTGTTGCAGTAGGTGCACCTGCTTCCGGGACGGAAATTAGTGCGAAGCGTGTATTAGAAGCATATGGAATGAGTTATGACGATATAAATGAAGATTATCTATCATTCGCAGAAGGTGTAGAAGGAATTAAGAATGGAAACATTGACGCTGTTGTTATTTCTTCTGGCTTACCGAATGCAGGGGTAATGGAGCTACAAACCACTAATGATATCGTGGTTGTAGAAATTGCAGAAGATAAAGTGTTAGAAATGCAAGAGAAATATCCTGCCTTCTTCCCTGCGGTTGTTACGGCTGATGTATATGATTTAGATGCTGATACACCAACTATTGGTGTAAACAATGTACTCCTAACACATAAGGATGTATCAGATGATGTTGCATATGCACTGACCAAAGGAATTTACGAGAATTTAGATACACTGAAGGATACACATAATGCGGCCAAGGACATTGATATCCAAAATGCATTACAGAACCTACCAGCTCCACTACATCCAGGAGCAAAAAAATATTTTGACGAGCAAGGGATTACAGAATAAATCAAAGCTTAAGTAGGAATAAGAATGCAGAAAAAATTAATCTATTTCATTATTATTCTACTGATTGTTACTGGAATCTTCCTGGTTCCAGTACAATCTGGAATTTTACTTACTAATCTAGAAGGAAAACCTTATCACTTTATCCCATGGGAAGGAAGAACACTCACCATAGGGTGGCGTCATTCGGTTGAATTAACCCCGTGGCAGGAAACCTATACCATCAACGATGATCATTCTTTATTGTTATCGGAGACTATCTATCAGTCTTATGGGGCTGGTACACCGGATACCGATGGGAAAGTGGAGTTTCTAGCTGATGGATATGTCCGTGTGACTGGAATAAAACGAGAAATACCTTTTTATTCTCTTTATTATGTCCCTATTTCTTATTATTCCATAGCAGATGGGACAACAAGCTACCCTCTAAAAAATTTCGTTCCAGATTATCATCAAATACAAATTCATTATGAATCAATCACACTTTTTTCTTGGATTAGGATAAGACTTATTTCTTAAGGAGGGATGGGCCAAATGAGTGAGGCGGTAAGGCCGGTCGAAGAATTATCAACGGAAGAACAAAAGAAGCTAATAGAAAAATATGATACCGAATCCAGATTCCGGAATTTTAATATTCCGTGGATGGTTCGTCTTGTTACATTTATTGCGGTTGGATTAGCACTTTTTCATCTGATTACGTCGTTTACTGGACCATTAGTCACTTTAAAGCACCGAGCTTTACATACCGGTGTGATTTTAGTGCTTGTATTTTTACTTTATCCTTCTCGTAAAAAAGCACCCCGGCAACGTGCAACAGTAATTGACTTTTTGCTAGCAATCATGGCGGTTGCTACCATTTTATATATCTTTACTGATTATATGGGGATTGTTAACCGAGCAGGGCTGCCGAACACGAGTGACTTCTTATTTAGTCTATTAATTGTGATTCTCGTGCTGGAAGGTGGTCGTCGTGTAGTTGGTATTGGGTTAACGGTCTTAAGTGCGTTGTTTTTATTGTATGCTTATTTTGGTCCATATCTTCCTAGACTGATTGCCCACCGTGGGTATTCAATTGAGGATATTACCACATATATGTATTTGACGACGGAAGGAATATTTGGTACAGCGATTGGTGTGTCTGCTACCTATATTTTTCTGTTTGTTTTGTTTGGGGCATTTCTAAATCGAACTGGCTTAGGTCAGCTATTCAATGATACTGCCATGGCGATTTCTGGTCATACGGCTGGAGGGCCAGCGAAAGTATCGGTTATCTCGAGTGGATTTTTAGGGTCAATAAATGGGTCTGCGATAGCAAACGTTGTCACGACCGGTTCTTTTACCATTCCATTAATGAAACGGACGGGTTATTCAAACAATTTTTCAGGCGCGGTAGAGGCGGCTGCATCTGTTGGTGGGCAAGTACTTCCACCGGTAATGGGAGCAACAGCCTTTATTATGGCAGAAACATTAGGCATGAAATATAGTGATATTGCACTTGCAGCGATTTTACCTGGGATACTTTACTATATGGGTGTCATCACCGTGGTCCATTTGCGTGCAAAAAAGCGTGGTTTACGCGGACTCACTCGTGAGGAGCTTCCTAGTTTAATAGAAGTCATGAAAGAGAGAGGCCATTTACTAATCCCATTAATTGTATTAATTTATATGCTATTTAGCGGTTATACACCGATTTATGCAGCAGCATGGGCAATCATTACAACGATCGTCATTGCAATGATAAGGAAGAAGACTCGATTAAGTATTAAAGGGATTATTGGTGCACTAGAGGATGGAACTCGTAGTGCTGTTGGTGTGGCAATGGCTTGTGCGATGGTCGGTATTATTGTTGGGGTTGCCTCATTGACTGGGTTTGGCTTAAAAATGACATCCGCTATTCTTATTCTTGGACAAGATACGTTAATCCTAACCTTGTTCTTTACGATGATTGCTTCGATTATACTTGGAATGGGATTGCCATCTATTCCGACTTATATCATCACATCATCTATGGCTGCACCTGCCCTAGTACAATTTGGTATTGAGCCATTTGTATCCCACATGTTTGTATTCTATTTTGGAATACTAGCGAATTTAACACCACCTGTAGCGTTGGCGGCTTTTGCGGGAGCGGGTATTTCTGGTGGTAATCCGAATCGAACCGGATTTATCTCCCTCAAGCTTGCGGCAGCAGGGGTATTAGTACCATATATATTTGTCTACTCACCTGAATTGTTGATGCAGGGTACCAATGGTTGGGAGATTGCATGGGTGGCAACAACGGCTGCTATTGGGGTCATAGCATTAGGAGCAGGTCTAGAAGGATATTTTATGACTACGATGGTATGGCCATTAAGAGTGATCACCATCATGGCCGCTGTAACCTTAGTGATACCAGGGGTATTAACCGATGCTATTGGACTCGGATTACTAGCATTAGTTGTTATCGTCCAATTCATAGCCAAGAAGCGAGTAACAAGTGCTCATGAAGAAGAAAAAATAGCTAAATAAGGCAACATGCTGGGATGTCATAGCGCGACATCCCTTCTATTTTAACTAGGGCAGTGATGTATCAAGCAGAGGTTGGTATTTTAGAAGAGAAAGTCCGTACATAAAATACTAGTGTTCATGCTGTCTATAGGACCAATAATAATTGCTTCTAAATTCATACGTCTGATTCGATCAACTTAATGTATAGGAGGGCTTATGATGAATGACTTTTTAATTATAGGTGGAGGTATTGTAGGATTATCTGTAGGACTAGCACTTTTAGAACGATATCCAGGCTCAAATTTAGCTATCCTAGAGAAGGAATTGGATGTTGCACAGCATCAGACTGGTCATAACAGTGGTGTCATTCATTCCGGAATTTATTATAAGCCTGGTAGTTACAAGGCTCGATTTGCCAAGGCAGGAAATGCAAGTATTCGAAAATTTTGTGAGGAGCATGATATCCCGCATGATATTTGTGGGAAAATCATTGTAGCAAAAAATGAAGAAGAGATGCCAGAACTAGGCAGGTTGTTTGAACGAGCAAAGCACAACGGTCTAGAGGTAACCTGGCTGACCAAAGATGAATTACTAGAGAAGGAGCCTTATGTTGCCGGAGTAGGCGGGATTTTCATACCTTCTACTGGAATAGTAGATTATGCAATGATATCACAGGTAATGGCGCGTCAAATCCGCTCACTTGGTGGGGAAATTATTACGAAAGCTGAGGTAGTCTTTGTAGACGAAAGAGAAGATGAGGTTATAGTAGAAACAAGAAATAATACGTATTCTACTAGATTCCTAGTGAATTGTGCTGGTTTACATAGTGACCGAATTGCGAGAATGGCAGGGTATCATGTTGATGTGAAAATATTTCCGTTTCGTGGTGAATATTTTGAGCTAAAGGAAGAGAAGCGTCATGTTGTAAGGAATCTCATTTACCCAGTTCCCAATCCGAATTTTCCATTTTTAGGTGTACATGCTACGAGAATGATAGACGGAACAGTAGAAGTAGGGCCGAATGCTGTACCTGGATTTAAGCGAGAGGCATATTTTAAGGCATCGTTTGATTGGAAAGATTTTGGTGAGATTATATCTTATCCAGGTTTTTGGAAGCTAGGATTAACCTATCTCAAAGAAGGGCTGGAGGAGATGAGTAGGTCGGTGAGTAAGAAAAGGTTTGTAGATAACTTAAATCAGCTTCTTCCGAGTATTGAAGAAGAGGATTTAGTTCCAGCCCCTGCAGGCGTTAGAGCACAAGCTCTAGGAAGCGATGGGAAGCTATTTGATGATTTCTTTATTATTGGCGGTAAGAATAGTGTTCATGTATGTAATGCGCCATCTCCTGCAGCAACTGCTAGTTTGGAAATTGGCAAGGAAATTGCTAGTCGGGTAGGGGCACGTTTAGGCGTATGAGAGGGACCTGAGTTGGTCCTTTTTTTATTGGGATTAAGAGTAAGGAGATGCTATGTTAGTTCCCCTTATGCATACTAGAAGACCTGTATTTAGGAGGAAGATGAGAAGCTAGTAAAAAATTAATTTTCGTGTAGGTGTTGACAATCATAGGAAACAGGAGTATTTTTTTCTTTATTACGTTAAATTTAATCGAATGACACCTTATAATCGCTGAATCTGTTTCTTGAACGGGGGAACCAATACGGATGGTTTACTAGACCATCTGAAGGGGTGAATCTTACTAAGGTAAGAGGGGGTACTCTCAATCCCTAATCCGGCAGCTAACCTCGTAAGCGTTACGTAATTTCTGAGAGAAGGGTCCGGGGTTTAACCGAAGACCATTCTATTTGAAATGGTCTTTTTTGGTGTTGATGGAAAGAGAGGCATTAATGAAAAAACAATTTGTAGTGATTGGCTTGGGCCAATTTGGAAGTAGTGTTTGTAAACAGCTGTATCAATTAGGTCACGATGTACTAGGTATCGATAATGATTTAGAAAATGTTAGAGCTAACTCGAATTATGCATCACATGTCGTTGTTGCGAATGCAACGGATGAAGATAAACTGAGAGCATTAGGTGTAAGAAATTTTGATTATGCTATCGTTGCTATCGGTGAAAAAATTCAGCCGAGTATACTCTGTACGTTAATTCTTAAAGAGATAGGGGTTAAAAACATTTGGGTAAAAGCGCAAAACACCCAGCATCAGAAGGTTCTGGAGAAGGTTGGTGCAGATCGAATCATTAACCCAGAGGAGGAGATGGGGATTCGAATTGCAAATCAACTAGACTCGGATAAAATAATAGATTATATTGGCCTGTCGAAGGATTATAGTATTCTAGAGTTAAAAGCTACGAGTAAAATCTCGAATAAAAGCCTGATTGAACTAGATATCCGTGCCAAATATGGTTGCAACGTTCTAGCAATTAAACGTGGGGGGCAGGTTAATGTATTTCCTGCACCTAATGATAGGATTCATGAAGGAGATGTAATGGTAGTGATGGGTGATAATAAGAGTCTAAAGCGTTTAGAAGATAAGGGAATGTAGCATAGCAAAATGGGGGATGCAGTATGTTAACGATAGTAAAAAAGCATGAATTAAGTCCTTCACAGATAATTGTACTATTTTATGTGGTGGCTGTAGCGATCTCCGTTTGTTTGCTTAGTTTACCTTTTACAGTGAAAACAGGAGTTGATTGGTCCTTTTTAGATATTCTGTTCACAGCAGTTAGCGCAGTGAGCGTTACTGGTTTGTCTGTAGTGAATACAGCAGATACCTTTAGCACACCAGGAATATTCATTTTACTTTTTATCCTTCAATTCGGTGGAATTGGTATTATGACACTTGGTACCTTTTTTTGGTTATTAATAGGTAAAAATATTGGTTTGAAAGAAAGAAGATTAATAGGAACCGATCAAAATCAATCCCAATTATCAGGTTTAGTTAAGCTGATGAAGCAAATATTGGCCATTATATTGTTAATCGAATTTGTTGGAGCTATTATCTTAGGAACTTATTTTCTTAACTATTTCCCTACCTGGCAGGAAGCCTATTTACAAGGGTTATTTGCTTCTGTAAGTGCGACAACAAATGCAGGATTCGATATTACTGGAAGCTCCCTCATTCCTTTTGCTCAGGATTACTTTGTGCAATTGATTAATATTATATTGTTAACTTTAGGGGCAATTGGTTTTCCAGTTTTAATCGAGGTAAAGGATTTTATGAAGCATAGTAAGAGCAATTCTACATTTCGATTTTCTTTATACACGAAATTAACGACAATTACTTTTTTTGCTTTAATGGCTTTTGGGACGATTGTTATTCTGTTATTTGAAGCCAATCACTTTTTTGCAAATAAAAGCTGGCATGAATCCTTCTTTTATGCATTATTTCAATCTTCTACTACGAGAAATGGTGGCTTAGCAACGATGGATGTCAGTCTATTTTCTAATCCAACATTACTAATGCTATCTTTCTTAATGTTTATTGGAGCATCTCCGAGTTCTGTAGGAGGTGGAATAAGAACCACAACATTTGCAGTTATCCTGTTATTAATTTTTTCTTTCGCTAAAGGAAGGAAGAATATAAAGGTATTTGGACGTGAAATACATGAAGATGATATTCGAAAATCAGTTGTGGTTAGTTTCCTTGCCATGATTATTTACTTCATTGGAGTGGCGATTCTATCTGCTACGGAAAGCTTTACATTCATGCAAATTGTATTTGAGGCAAGCTCTGCATTTGGTACGACTGGATTATCGATGGGGATAACACCAGAACTAAGTTCGATTGGGAAAGTGGTAATTATTGCGTTGATGTTTATTGGAAGGATTGGGATCTTATCCTTTATCTTTATCTTCCATGGTAATAAAAAGGATGTTGACTACCATTATCCGACGGAACGCATTATTGTTGGATAATGAGGATAGGAAACATATCAAGTAATGTAAGCTAAGTATTTACGTATAGAGATACAAGAACGGTTTGTGATAATTTTTGCTCTAGGCCTTAGGTGAGCGTTTTTGAGAAGAGGTCACCTAAGGCCTATCCTTTAATCTATGGGAATTACCCGATATACACTAGAAAATCATTGGGCTTTTTCAATCAACCATGTCATCAAGTCCAACTCTTATAACGCTTTAACTAATCCACCGTCAACTAGCAAGGTTTGTCCTGTTACATAGGTATTCGCAGCAGAACATAGAAAAACAGCTTGTTTAGCGAATTCTTCTGGATTCCCGTAGCGACCAATCGGGATACTCTTCTCAGTAGATGATTTTACTTCATCATAGGTTACACCAAGCTGCTCTGCACGGACTGTATCTAGGTGCTCCACACGTTCAGTAGCAATCCGTCCTGGTCCGATGGTGTTAATTAAAATATTGTCCTGGGCTAGCTCCTGGGAGAGGCTCTTTGCCAATCCAACTACCCCTGCACGGAATGTATTCGATAAGATAAGATTGTCTAATGTTTGTTTAATGGATGATGAAGTGAAGTTAATGATATGACCACTTCTTTGTTGTTTCATATAAGGTAGAACTTCACGGATTGCTCTAATATAGCTAAGCAAATTTAACTCAAATGCGTTCTGCCATGCTTCATCATCGAAATGTTCGAATCCGCCAGCTGGAGGTCCCCCTGCATTGTTTACTAATACATCAATCTTTCCGTTACTTTCGATCGCGAATTGTACTAATTCTTTAATATCAGCTGGGTTTGTTACATCACAGGTTTTGTAGGATACATGGTTGTTTGACGTGAATTCTTGAATTTCAGAGACAGCAGCTTTTAAATCGCTTTCATGACGACTTGAAATAATGACATGTGCCCCCTCTTGTGCAAACTGAAGTGCAGTAGCTTTTCCAAGTCCTTTACTAGCAGCCATTACAATGACAGATTTTCCTTTTAAGCCAAGATCCATATGTATTACCTCCTCGTATTTCCGTTAACATAATTATAACATAGCGGATGGATAGAATAGTCGAATGACGATGCGTTTTGGAATAATACTATGTCCTTTTAAAACTAAAAAAATCGGCGCATAGCACCGATTCATCTAGTTTTTCTTAAACTTACTTCCAGTACTATTAGCTCGTAATTGAGCTAATAGATCTGTCGTCTTTTCTTTTACCCTTTTTTCTGCTTCCGTATTAATTGCAATGATATGATACGAACTGTTCCGTTTCTCCATTTCAAAAATAGTGTCGACATGGCTGCCTTCTGGAAGCTTTTCTTTCGGTATAATCAGTTCCGCTTTATCTTCCTCTATTAAAATGACAGCTAGATTTCCTTCGAATCGATCTAGGACTCCTTGCATCATGCTTCCCTCCAAATAGTTAGCTAACACAGGCCATTCCTTGTGCTTCGATATCCTTTATTCTACCATCTCCAATGCCGTTTATCCGTTTTAGATCCTTTATAGAATGGAATGGTCGTAAGTCAATTAAGTCTTGTGCTCGTTCTGAACTAATATGAATGATTTGCTGTAGCTCCTCGTAGGAGGCAGTGTTAATATCAATACAGCTAGAATTTGCCTCTTCATTCGATTTACTTGCTTCATTTGAATTAGAGGTGCCCCCAGAGCTATTATTCGATGAACTATTTTTACTTGGGACAGTTCCGTCTCTTTCCGTCTTCACCGTGTATTCTTTTCCATCTGTTGTTACAATGATCGTGCCATTTACATCTGTTCCGTATAAATCAATACCAGCATTGGTGATGTATGAAATAACTTCACGATGTGGATGACCGTATTTGTTATCTGCACCAGCACTATAAATAGCTATTTCAGGGCTTACAGCACTAATAAATGATGGGTCACTGGAAGTGCTAGAACCGTGGTGGCCTAGCTGTAAAATATCAGCATTTACGTCAAAACCAACTGTCATCATCTGTGTTTCCGCATCACGATCCGCATCACCAGTAAACAGGAATTTCACATCACCATAAGTGAAGAGTACAGAAATAGATTCTTCGTTTGGTTTACCAGTAATTGACTGTGGATGAAGAACTTTTAAATTTAAAGGTCCGATATCAAATTCTTCACCTGCTCGTGGTTCATGGTAGTTTGCTCCACTACTAACGATTGCTTCTAATACACGTTGGAATGTACTAGAAGTACTTTCGTTACCAGATAACCATACCTCGGTTACCTCATATGTATTGATTACATCTGCAAGCTGTCCAATATGATCCGCATCCGGATGACTTCCGATAACAAGGTCGAGCTTAGATACCCCTTGTGAATGTAAATAGTTTACTACCTCATTGCCACGCCAATCCCCAGCATCAAATAAAATATTGTGGTTTCCATATTGAAATAATGTTGCGTCTGCTTGCCCTACATCTATATAGTGAACCTGTAATTCAGCTAGATTTTCTGTTGACTTGGAATCATTTTGCTCTTTACGATCTCCTTCTGTTTGTTCATCTGATATGACATGATCAGAGGTTGGTTCCGTTTGGGCTTTTTCTATATCTGTTGTTAATTCCTCATTTGTTTCTAGGTTCACTCCTTGGCCGCAAGCAGTGAGAATAATTGTGAGAAACAAAGATGCTATTAATTTTTTGTACAAGTCTACTCCCCCAGTATTCTTTATTACGTTTATCGTAACAAATTCACTACTGGAAATCTAGAACACTACTAGTACGAAAATAGTGAAAAGATAACATGACGGAAGAGTGGAATTTACGTATGTTTCCATTTTTTCATACTTTGCAGAGGAGAAAGTGACGAATTAAGCGTTCAAAAAATAATACCATCTATCCATACAGCTAACAAAATGAGAAATTACTGAGATGAAATTTACGATAGTTATTGGCATACTTAGCGGAAAAGGGGAGATGAAGATGGTTAAGCGCAAAGTAATTAGGCTACTATTACTATTTATCTTGATCGGTATGGCATTGGTGATAATTATCTTTGTGGAAAAACTAGCCATGGAAGCCTATAGTCAACAATCTGAAGAAAATGTTCATGTAGCAGGTGTAGTTGACAGAATAGAGGATGGGGAGGTTGTCGTTATCCTAGTCGAGGAATGGAAACTGGAATTGATGGTCGAAATGAGTGAATTTGATATAGCGTTTATCCCACATGTCTGGTTGGATATTGTTTTTTCTAAGGGGGAAATCGTGGATCTAGCTATTGATTGGAAGCGGACGAATAGGGAACGTAATAGAGTAAATGGTTTATTAGAAAAGCTTCGGTAAGAAATAAAGAGTGAGTCATTCCTTTTCTGTTTACGCAACAGTATAAAATTTTTACATATAAATTACATTATTTTCACAATTGACAGAAAGTAAAATGGGATACTTTAACTAAGGTTAATTCGGAATGGAGGGAACAAGATGAAACGAGTGAAAAAAGCTATTATTCCAGCAGCAGGTCTAGGTACTCGATTTTTACCAGCTACCAAAGCGATGCCAAAGGAGATGCTACCAATAATTGATCGTCCAACAATTGATTATATTGTGGAAGAGGCAAAACATGCAGGTATTGAAGATATTATTATTGTGACCGGTAAAGGGAAGAGAGCAATCGAAGACCACTTTGATATCAATTTTGAGTTGGAAAATAATTTGATAGAAAAAGGAAAGCTTTCCTTGCTCGAGAAAATTCAATCTTCCTCAAACGTAGAAATACACTATATAAGACAAAAAGAACCAAAGGGACTAGGTCATGCGGTTTGGTGTGCACGTAAATTTATTGGAGAGGAACCGTTTGCAGTTCTTTTAGGAGATGATATTGTTCGTGCAGAAACTCCTGGAATAAAGCAGTTAATGCTCCAATATGACAAAGTAGGTTCGTCCGTTGTTGGGGTTCAGGAGGTTTCTATGGAAGAAACAGAACGGTATGGAATCGTTGAACCACGGAAAAATCAAGGTAGATTACATGCTGTTAACCGTTTTGTAGAAAAACCAAAACTAGGAACAGCACCTAGTAATCTAGCTATCATGGGGCGTTATGTCCTCACTCCGGCCATTTTTGATATTTTAGAGTATCAAGCACCTGGGGCAGGAGGGGAAATACAGTTAACTGATGCCATTAATCAACTAAATCAAATAGATCAAGTATATGCATACGAGTTTGAAGGTAGGCGATATGATGTTGGGGAAAAATTAGGGTTTCTCCGGACAACGGTAGAGTTCGCCCTAGAGGATAAGGAGCATCGGGAGCAGGTGGAGCAAATGTTGAAAGAAATGATAGACCGGTATAGCTCTCGTGAGGTGTCACAATGAAAATTGCTGTGATCGGAACTGGCTATGTGGGGCTTGTAACGGGGGTTAGTTTAGCAGAAATTGGACATCATGTACGGTGTGTAGATGTCGATGTAAGAAAAATAGAGCAATTAAGAACTGGGAAAGTAACGATCTGGGAGCCAGGATTAGAGGAGCTTATGGTTAAAAATATGGCAAAAGGACGATTATACTTTACGACAGATTACGAGGTTGCATTGGAGCAAGCGCAAGTAATCTATATAGCTGTCGGTACACCAGAGAGTGAAGATGGTTCTGCTAATACGCAATTTGTTGAACAAGCAGCAAAACAAATCGCCACTACGATACGAGATGATGTAGTAGTTGTTATGAAGAGTACGGTACCTGTAGGAACAAATGATAGAATTTATCAGGTTTTACAAGAACATCTTAAACATAATGTTAGAGTAGATGTTGTTTCGAATCCGGAATTTTTGCGCGAAGGTTCTGCTATAGAAGATGCTTTTCGAGGAGACCGAATTGTAGTTGGGGCGAATAATCTTAAAGCGTTTGAAATGCTAGAAGAAGTGAATAAGCCCTTTGGTATCCCGATATTTAAAACGGATATTCGAAGTGCAGAAATGATTAAATATGCTTCCAATGCATTTCTAGCGACAAAGATAAGCTTCATCAATGAAATAGCCAATATTTGTGAACGAGTTGGAGCAAATGTTGATTTAGTTTCACAGGGA
This sequence comes from Ornithinibacillus proteolyticus, assembly GCF_039581225.1. Taxonomy (NCBI): domain Bacteria; kingdom Bacillati; phylum Bacillota; class Bacilli; order Caryophanales; family Bacillaceae; genus Ornithinibacillus; species Ornithinibacillus proteolyticus. Next base: position 12,793 of record NZ_JBCPXV010000017.1, read on the forward strand.
ATGGGCATGGATAAGCGGATTGGTCTCCTGTTTTTGAAAGCAGGAATTGGCTATGGAGGCTCTTGTTTCCCAAAGGATACGAAGGCTTTAATTCAACTGGCAGGGAATGTAGCTTATGATTTTAAACTGTTGGAAGGCGTCGTAAAAGTTAATCAAGAACGGCAAACCATTCTAGTGGAAAGACTATTAGAACGATTTCACGCTATAGAAGGGAAACAAATTACGGTCTTAGGATTATCCTTTAAGCCTAATACAGATGATATGCGGGAAGCGGCATCTATCATCATAACGGAATCCTTAATCCAACTAGGTGCTCATGTTGTCTGTTATGACCCAGTTGCTATGGACAACGCGAAAGGGATATTAAATGCCGAGGTAACTTTTGCTAGCAGTATGGTAGAAGCGTTACGAAACAGTGATGCTGCTCTAATTTTAACCGAGTGGGATGAATTTAAAGAGGTGGATGTTCAAATCTTTAACCATATGAAGTCACCAATTGTTTTTGATGGGAGAAATTGCTACGCACCAGAGGTGATGGCTGAAAAGCAAATCGAATACTATTCGATTGGTAGACCGGATATACCAATAACGATAGCTAAATAACCTATATGTGTAGTTAAAAAAAGGGAGCAGAGAGCGTCTTCCGTTACCAAAAAGCGCAAGTAGAGTTGAAAAGGGGAACCGATGGATGCATCTCCGCTCCCTTAATGTGTAAATAGCGGTGAAAAAGGTCACAGAGAGAGTGCGTCAGTGCCCTAAATGAGGAAGGGGAGCGAAAAAAGGTCACAGAGAGAGTGCGTCAGTGCCCTAAATGAGGAAGGAAAGTGAAAAAAGGGCACAGAGGGGGGTATCAGTGACCTAAATGGGGAAGGGGAGCGAAAAAAGGTCACAGAGAGAGTGCGTCAGTGCCCTAAATGAGGAAGGGGAGCGAAAAAAGGTCACAGAGAGAGTGCGTCAGTGCCCTAAATGGGGAAGGAAAGTGAAAAAAGGGCACAGAGAAGGGGTGTCAGTGCCCTAAATGAGGAAGGAAAGCGAAAAAAGGGCACAGAGAGAAAGTCTCAGTGCCCTAAATGAGGAAGGAAAGCGAAAAAAGGTAACAGAGAAAGCCTCTCAGTGACCTAAAAGTGTAAGCAGAGTTCAAAAAGGTAACAGAGAAAGCCTCTCAGTGCCCCAAATGTGTAAGCAGAACCCAAAAAAGCCAACAGAGAAAGTTCCTCTGTTACCTAGATGTACCTAAATCCCCAATAGAGGTAATGGAGATAATTCCTCTTTTTATATGAGGTTACATTAATTAATGAATTGCACTCTTGAATTTACCACCATGTGCTTCTTGCGCATCAATAATGGTTATAAATGCTTTTGGATCGGTTTCATATACAATCGATTTTAATTTTGCTATTTCGAGACGTGTTAAGACGACAAATATAACTTCTTTATCCTCTTCTTTGTACCCGCCTTTACCATATAGGTTCGTAATCATACGCCCAAGTCTTTCCTGAATGGCTTCACCAACATCGGCATATTCATTGGTAACAATTACAGCCGCTTTTGTATCACCAGTGAGTCCTTGACCAACGAGGTCAATCGCTTTAGAGGCAATAAAGTATGTGATGATGGAGAACATGGCTTGCTCCCACCCTAAGACAAATCCTGCCCAAGCGAAAATGAAAATATTAAAGAACATAACGAATTCGCCAACTGAAAATGGTAGTCTGCGAGCAAGTAGAATTCCAAGAATTTCCGTACCGTCTAAGGCACCACCATTACGAATAACGATACCTACACCAATACCAAGGATGAGACCTCCAAAGACAGTCGCAAGTAATGGTTCCTCTGTTAGGGCTGGAACATGGTGTAAGGTTGGTTCAATTAATGCTAGGGCAATGATACTAAATAGGGATGCAATAACAAAACTTTTTCCAATATATTTATAACCAGCGATTAAGAAAGGGAGGTTAATGATAAGTATTAGAATACCGAAGTTAAATCCAGTTAAATTATTTGTTATTAAGGAGATACCTATTACTCCACCATCTATAATGGTATTTGGTACTAAAAATAATTCCAATGCCACAGCAGCTAATGTTGCGCCGATGAGCATCATAATATAGCGACGAATAATACTAGGTATAGATTCCTTTTTATGCTGTTTTCTCATTGGATACACCTTCTTAACTAAATTTCAAAATAATGTTACGTTTATAGTATACATGAAATAGCTTTATGATGCGTTGTTAAAGTAGACAATCACGGTAATCTAATGGGGGAATTAAAATGGATATTTGGTATGCTAGTTATGGATCTAATTTGATGAAAGATAGATTTTTAGCCTATATTTATGGGGGAAGGCCACCAGGATCGAATCAATCGGAACAAGGATGTCGAGATAAAACGGCACCAAAGGAAAGTGAGCGAATTGATATACCATTTCCACTTTACTTTTCTAAAGAGCGAAGTAAATGGGGCGAAGGTGGGGTAGCATTTATCGGGACAGATGCTTCGAGTGAAGAAAAAACTATCGGGAGAATGTATTTAATAACGGAAGAACAATTTTATGATGTTGTATCCCAAGAAAACAATGGACTACAAGTGGAATTAGATTTAATGGAAATAGAGCGTAAAGGATATGTCGATATTCATCATGGTTGGTATAATCGCATGGTGTACTTAGGGAAGAGAGACGGTGCTCCAATCTTCACCTTTACGAGTAGTCTGCCAATAAACCATGTTACGTTTACTAAACCGTCCGTAGCCTATTTATCTGTCATTGCATTTGGATTAATGGAACTTGGACTTGGGGAAGACGAAATAGTAGATTATTTAATGGCTAAAGAAGGTATTCAAGAAGAATTTACTAAAGCTTCATTACGAAAATATATCCGTAAATGAAAGAGGAGTTTGGTTCGCCAAACTCCTTCTTATAATCTTACCTTTATTCTAGATTGTTTATCGCCCTTATAATAAAAAACCCCTTCTATAATCCGCGTATCAGGAAACTCCAAGCTATCCCAATAATATTTCAATGCTTGCGCTTGATCTACTATTTTGTTGAAGTTTTCTAAAGCAAGGATAGAGTTGACATTTAACTCATATCCTTCATCGATATAAGTAAGGAAAAGCTTTAATTTCTCATAGGTTAGTCGATTATTATGCTGGAAAACAGCTGGGTAAAGAACAGCTCGATAGTTTTGTAATTTTGGATATTTCGCTATGGAATTGATGAGTTGAATACGATTATGTTTTATCGCAAGGTCCTTATATTTTTCAGGTATGGTTGAGTCAAATAGTAGCTGGTAAATGTCTTCTTTGGTACATTTGGTATGTTTGCAAATACTGGCTATATCGTTACGGGTTTCCTTGAGCAAAAGAATAATATATTCGTATTTCAATCTATGATTCACTTTTTCTTGCATGCAGGACTGAAATAATTGGTATTTCCATTCTAACAAGGTGATATGTGGATTAGTTATGATATAGACCGGAATGCTTCTACGGAAATCTATTAAGTATAGCTTATTATAAGCTTCAATCCCCTTTGCGAGTAGGAAGTCGTTATGTTGGTTTCGAATAACATGAATATGTGGGATATGGGCTTCCGTATCGTTATGATATGCATATCGACTAGGTGGAAGAGCATTCGTGTGACGGGCTATAATTTTCTGAAACGGAACCCATTCGATCCGGATTATATCCAATTGACTCGGGCCCCCTTTCTTTTGTTTGTAAAAGATATGAATAGGATACATTGTCCTATACCATTATTATGATTTTATCAATGCATTCAGAGCTCAAATGTTGTTAAAATACATGTAATGAATCTAGAAAGGGATTAAGTAATTTCCGCTCCAATGTCATACGCGGGTGTCTGACAAGGGATTTTACATCGGAATGAAGGGTAGTTATTTTACGTATACAGAATCTATTATAGTCCGCTTGAATTTCTCCCCACTTTTTGTTCGTCCTTCTATGTCAATGGTAATGTTATACACTTCATCTCGGTTATGGAACGGAATTAACTGTGATAAGTTTGGAGTACCTTGAACCGTGAAGCTCTTCTTATTGGATGGATTATTCGATTGGGTGATCTCGTAAGTAGCCTTTACGGAATTTTCTTCTACAGAATGACTATTTGCTTGTAATTGATAAATCATTTCATTAGATTGAACGATTCTAGTATTCGAACGATATGCCAATTTAGTTGGGGAATCAAAGGTTGCGACTAATAGGTAGGCGTCTTCTTCTTTAGCTGTTAATTGTAAGGACCATTCTCCACTTTCTGGCTCATCAAGTGAAATGACATGCTGGATTGCACCTAAGAAGATGCCATCGTTTATCTTGGTTGATTTCATAGTAGGTGTAGTTATTTTTCCAGAAGGTGAAACGAGTTTAATATCTGCGAGATAATTGGAAGTCATTAGGTTTAAGGCGAGGTCGTTTACATCGTTTTCTACTGTAATAGCGATATTTGTTTCTTTGCCTGAAAGTAGAGGTCCTCCATCAACCCATTGGTTGTAGTTTGGGGTGCTTCTATCTATTGTATCCATGATTTGCTTAGTTGGCGAACCATTGGACGTGCTATTGAATAAGTAAGGTAGAAAAATAGGGAAGGTTATCCCACTTCTGATAGAGGTGTGATTCCAGTCTCCAATTGAGATCTGCTGTCCTCCTGGTAAAACACTGCTCGCTGCTGTAACAACGCCATCATTTGCTCCATATTGGGATAGATACACCCCTCCGAACCATGTAGAAGAAAATACAGAACCCCAGCTTGTTCCACCTAATGTGTAGTAACGATTATGGTATGCCCTAGGTTCATGATCGATTTGACTTCGGAAGTTTGCCATGTTACCCATTTGCAAGGCATATGTACCATCTCCCTGTGCCCCAAGTAAATTAGCGAGCCAACCTGCTCCTGAGCTATAAGCCAAATCTGCTAATTGAGAGCCATGATGCGGACTAGATAGGGTGATGACATTATCGACATATTGCCAAGCATCATAATAGGTTAATGCAGTCTGGGTATCTACACCGCCTTTGCTATAGGCGACGACTGTGATTTTCTTTCCACCAAAGTGATTCGAAATTTCTGCTATTTTTTCCGCAAGTAGTGCACCATTATCCCACATATCTGCCGAGGTACCGCCAGCATCATATAGTTGGATGAAGGCTGTTTGATAGCCAGCATCATAGGCGGTTTGGTACATATCATTGTCAGTCCAAAAGATTTGGGCAACATTATTTAGTCCTGGGACAAAGAGTAATACAGGATTATTGGGGTCAAGATTTGGTGGTGTTGCGCCACTATACCATTCACCTGGAGTTTCCGTGTTACCATTGCTGGCTTTACCGGTAATAGAGAAGTTTGGCTCAGATTGGTTGTGTGGAGTAGGATCAGGTATTTCTGTTGATTGACTCGTTTTGGCAGTAGTGGATACCGGAAGTGCTAAACCGAATGCAAGCATACAAATGATAAAGACCATTGAAAGCTTTTTACCCATTCTATTCCTCCTCATAATTAGTCCTTTTTCATTTTATTCAGATGAAAAAGGATTCATGAGGGATGGAGGTTGGGAAAGTTGATAGACCGGTAATAGAGGACAAGGTTATATATAAAATGCTAAACTACCCCACCACCATTTATACGTACTAAAGTCAACCTCGTCGATGGATAAGGAAGTAATTCTCTCGTTTTTCTCTATGATAGCGTTAACTTGAATCAATGTCATTACTCCTTCTTCAGAAAGTAGCTTTTATTTAAAAAGTTTGCTCTCAACCACTACATTTATGTATGATATAAATTTGTGTGGGAATCATTTAGTACGAATTAGATAAAGATATGGTTGACGGACAAGTGTTTGAGGGGAAAAGGAGTCGGAGGTTTTGAGAATTTATACTGTCATAAAGGCGTTAAATAATAATGTCATTATTGCGTTAAATAATGATAACCAAGAGGTTGTCTTAATTGGAAAAGGGATTGGTTTTAACAAGAAAAGAAATGATATTATTCAGGAAGATACAGTTGAGAAGCTTTTTGAACTCCGTAATAAAGCGGAACAAGAAAATTATAAAAAATTACTTCCTAGTATGGAGGATTCGACACTAGAAGCTATTATCACCGCTATAGAAATGATTAAGCGAAGATCAAATACATTAATAAATGAAAAAGTGCATGTCGCCTTAACCGATCATATCCTATTTGCTATTACACGCTTAAAGCGAGGAATGGAAATTACGAATCCATTTTTATCAGAAACAAAAGCACTGTATCCTTTTGAATATGAGCTTGCTTCAGAAATAGTAGATAATATGAACCAGTCTCTGGATATCCAGTTGCCAGAGGGAGAAGTAGGATTTATTGCCCTGCATGTTCATAGTGCCATCACCGATAAATCCTTATCTGATTTAAGTGTATACTCTAATTTACTTTCTCGGTTAACTCGTACAATAGAGGAACAATTAAAGATAGACATTGATCGCGAGGGAATTGATTATCTCCGTCTAGTACGTCATATTCGTTACACCATTGAACGTGTTATAAATGGGGAAAAAATGGAAGAGCCTATGAAGTTAGCTAACCTATTGAAAAAAGAATACCCTATGTGTTATAATCTGGCATGGAAGCTTATCAAAATGATGCAGCAAACGTTAAAGAAACCTGTATATGATGCAGAGGCTGTTTATTTAACCATGCATTTACAGCGTTTAGCAATTAAATATGACTCATAATCTTACGTGTTACTGATTCGATCAGGCATGAGTAGAGAATTGATGAAATGAGAAGAAGTGGGAAAGCTAATCCTAACTTCTTGTTTCCTATCTCTATTCATGCCTTTTTTGTTTGTCTAACTTATTCTTTATCGTTTGCTGGGACAAGATATGTTTGATCACAGAGGAGGATTTTTATGTTTAAAAAGGCTTTTGGTGTTTTACAGAAGGTTGGTAAAGCACTTATGTTGCCTGTGGCACTATTACCTGCTGCTGGTTTATTACTAGGGCTAGGTAATGCCGCTCAGCAAGAAACAACACTTAATTATCTGCCATTTCTAAATGCAGATTGGATTCAGCTAACAGCAACTGTTATGGAGGATGCCGGTAATATTATCTTTACTAACCTGGCATTAATCTTTGCTGTTGGTGTCGCAATTGGCCTAGCAGCGGATGGGGCTGCTGGACTTGCTGCGCTAGTTGGTTATTTAGTAATGAATCAGGTTATGGGATCTTGGATTGGCGTAACCGAAGAAATGATTGCAACCGATCCGAGTTATGCAAGTGTATTAGGGATACCGACCTTGCAAACAGGGGTATTCGGGGGAATAATAGTCGGTTTAATTGCCGCCTTTGCCTATAATCGGTTCCATGATATTGAAATGCCATCATTCCTTGGATTCTTTGCTGGTAAGCGTTTTGTTCCTATTGCGACAGCAGTATTTTCATTCATTGCTGGATTAATCTTAATGCTTATTTGGCCACCAATTCAAACAGCGATGAACAATGCTTCGTATTGGTTGATTGAGGAAGGAACCTATTTAGCAGTATTTATGTTTGGATTTATTAAACGTTTATTAATTCCGTTTGGCTTACATCATATTTTCCATGCGCCATTCTGGTATGAATTTGGTTCTTATACTACTGCTGCTGGAGAGATTGTTCGTGGAGATATGACGATTTTCTTCGCACAGTTACGTGATAATGTTGAAATCACAGCCGGTAATTTTATGGCTGGGGAATATCCGATTATGATGTTCGGACTACCTGCTGCAGCACTAGCTATGTATCATGCTGCTAGACCAGAACGGAAAAAGCTTGTTGCTGGTTTATTAGCTTCAGGGGCATTAACCTCATTCTTAACGGGTATTACGGAACCATTAGAATTCTCATTTATGTTTATATCACCATTTCTATTCTTAATCCATGCGATTTTAGATGGATTATCATTTATGATTATGACCTTCTTAGGTGTTAATATTGGTTATACATTCTCTGGTGGGTTTATTGACTTTGCCCTATTTGGAATCTTACCTGGTAAAGAGCCTTGGTGGCTAGCTATTATCGTTGGGGTTGGCTTTGGTGTCCTTTACTACTTCTTATTCCGCTTCTTTATTAAGAAGTTTAACCTGATGACACCAGGACGTGAGGAAGTAGAGGAAACTACTGAATCAAAAGGTGAAGTAGGAGACCTAGCGTACAATGTATTAGAAGCTATGGGTGGACAAGAAAATATCGCACATTTAGATGCATGTATTACAAGACTACGTGTTTCTGTAAATGATATTGGCAATGTAAATAAAGACGAGTTGAAAAATCTGGGTGCTGCAGGTGTGTTGGAAGTTGGGGATAATATCCAAGCTATCTTCGGTCCACGCTCTGAGATTATTAAAGGGCAAATGCAAGACATTATGTCTGGTAAAAAGCCTCGCCCAGCACAAAAGGTTGACCTAGATAAAGAAGTACAGCAACAAATCGAAGAAGTAAATCCGGAAGCGTTACAAAATACCAATGTGGAGGAAGAATTTATTGCGCCGATTAAAGGTGAAATTGTTCCAATTACGGAGGTTCCCGATCAAGTATTCTCTGGGAAAATGATGGGGGATGGATTTGCTATTAAGCCAGTTGACGGTCTTGTTGTTTCACCGGTTAATGGTAAAGTCATCAATGCATTCCCAACAAAGCATGCTTTAGGAATTCTTTCTGAAGGTGGAAGAGAAGTTCTGATTCACTTTGGCTTAGATACAGTAAATCTAAAAGGTGAAGGATTTGAACTGTTAGTAGAAGAAGGCGATACCGTGAAAGCTGGTCAGCCACTATTAAAAGTCGATCTAGCTTATATTGAAGAACATGCGACATCTTCTATTACGCCAATTGTTTTCACAAACTTGAAAGAAGGAGAACAGGTTGTCATAGTAAAACAAGGTAGTGTCTCCATCGAAGAAAAAGGTATCGTTAAAATAGAAGCAAATTAATGTAAAAAAAAGAGGGAAAACAGGATGGTCATGTCATCCTGTTCTCCCTCTTTATTTTATTATATTCTAATCATTACTCAGCTGATAATGGTAATGTGACAGTTACAGAAGTCCCTTCGTTAACTTTAGAATCAACTTGAACTTTCCCTCGATGAGCAACCGCAATTTGTAATGCTATACTCATTCCTAAGCCAGTGCCTTCAATTTTCTCGTCTGTATTTGTTCCCCGATAATAACGATCAAATAAATGTTGTTTCGTTCTTTCGTCCATTCCAACTCCATCATCTTTAATCGTAAGCTGTAGCTGATTAGAAGTAGTTTTATCCAACATAATCTCAATTTTTGTTCCAATCGGATTATGTTTAATGGCGTTATAAATAAGATTATTCATTAGTCTTTCAAACAGGCGTTTATTAATCTCGACCTCAACATCCTTTTCTAATGGTATAAAGGATAAGGAGTACCCCTCAATCGTCCGATCCTGTTTATATTTCTGAATTAATTCATTCATTAATTGGTTTATCTTTCTCTTCTCCAAAAGTATGGTGGCAGATTCGTTTTTCAATTGGAAGCTCAACGTAAAGTCTTCAATGAGTCTAAGCATATACTCACTCTTATTCTTAATGGTTTCACCAATTTCAGCCAATTCTTCCTTCGACCAATCATACTGACTACTTTCTAGTAAATTTCCATATCCTTGCATGGTTGATAGTGGTGTGCGTAGGTCATGTGATATGCCTGCCATCCACTCCTCCCTTGACCTCTCTAATTGTTCTCTTTCTCTTTTGGAGTGGTCTAGTTTTTCAGCCATTTCATAAAATGCCTGGAATACTTCCTTAAATAATCGGTACCTGATCTTAAGCTTGCCATTTCTTTTGTACACCTGTTTCTTCTCTTGCGCCGTTAGTACTTCTCCGTACTCTTGATTTCCCATCCTGCTTAACCAATTCGAAAAGATAAACAGCGGGTGACCATAGCGAAAACCATTCCATATGGATATCATGATCGTAATAAAAAGTACGATAATTCCTGTAATAGCAAACGTAATACCAAGGTCATGATATTGTTTTAACTCAAGCTCTTTTGCATTATCGTTCGGAGTATAAAGTACCCATAATGTATCGGATTCAGGATCTTTATAGAAATATTGGTTCGTAGAGAATGTATTTGGGGAAGACTCCCTTAAGAATACATTTAACGGTTTCTCTTTAACCTTTATATCCTTACCGATTGTCAGAAGGAGTGTTTCATTGGAGTCAAAAATCTCCAACTTCCCATTACTCTCGTTCAGTATCTTCTCCACTTCTGGAATGTGAGAATCTGGAATTTGGCCATTTTCTCCATAATCTTCAAGGATAGTTTGCAATAAATGATTCCCGAAATCTTCATAACCTAATAGAAATAGATATTTCTTTTCATAAAAGGTTTCCAAATAAAAAGCTAAGGAATACCCATTTATCTCCTTTGTTTGCTTCATTGTAATTAAATCATATTGACTATAATGATTCGGAATATTATCGGGCACGTTTCCTGACTCTGTTACATTCCCGTTCTCATCTATAATTTGTACCCATACCTCCTGTTCTTCTAAATTATCATCCCATCCCTCCGCCATCTGTAAATCACGTAAGGAATTTCCCGTGTCCATGGAAATAGATTCGAGCATGGCTTGATAATAATTTTGTTCCGAATAATCCTTCGTAAAAAAAATGACTGCGAACATCAACGTAATCAAGATAAGAAATAGCATCGTTGCAGCTATTAAAATAAATTGAAATAAGAAATTAAGAAATAACCGCCATCTTAACTTTTTCATGATGAGATTTCCTTTACAAGCTTATATCCAAGACCTCGAACAGTAACTAGGTATTCCGGATTACTTGGCTCTAGTTCAATTCTTTCTCTAATTCTTCTAATATGTACGGAAACCGTATTATCATCTACATATCGATCGAATCCCCATACCGCTTCTAATAAAGCGGATTTCGAAAATACGGTATTGGGATGTTTGCAGAAATAAAGTAATAGTAAGTAGACTTGTGTCGGACAACTAATTACTTGTCCATCCACGATTAATTCACCAGCATTTTCATCCAAGACGAATCGTCCATAATCATACCGTTTAGGATGACTGGAATCACTACTAGTATCTGGCTTTGTTTCAATTCTTCTCATATGAGCCTTAATTCGAGCTGCAATTTCGAGAGGATTAAATGGCTTGGTGACATAGTCATCCCCACCTGTTGCAAAGCCTGTAAGTACATCTAAGTCCGATACTCTAGCGGTTAGGAATAGTATATAAGCATTAGACCGCTGCCTAATGGTCGGACAAAAATCAAATCCACTTCCATCTGGAAGCATGACATCAAGAATAATAATATCAATCGTATGATGGTCTAAAATTTTTAACGCATCGTTACCTGTGTGGGCTTTATAAATATTATGGAACCCCTCTTTTTTTAACATTGTTTCTAACATGGTTACAATTGATTGCTCGTCATCGACGATTAAAATCGTTGTATTATCCATCTTTGTCCCCCCATGTATGAAGCTTTACTCCACTTTATGATACCATTTGAAGTTTACCATTAGTTGAACAAAATACGTAAAAATTTATCCATTGGTAAATAAACGTTCAATTGATAGAAACCTGTTGCTGGTAAGATATTGGTAGAACTTTAGCATGCGTTTGGTGAAAATCAACCAGCGCAATATTCTGATGAATAGGGCAAGGAGGAGAAAATTTGACAAAAACAGCGATGAAGTTAATTAATCTGCAGAAATCGATAGGAAAGAAACAAATTATTAAAGGATTGAACTTTGAAATTCAATCTGGTGAGGTGTTTGGATTTCTCGGACCGAATGGTGCTGGTAAAACTACAACGATTCGGATGATGGTAGGCCTCATGAAAATCTCGAATGGGGATGTGCAAATATTAGGGAAAAGTATAAAAGATAATTACAAAGAGGCGATACGTGAAGTTGGAGCCATTGTAGAGAATCCAGAATTATATCCATTTATGACAGGGTTACAAAATTTAAATCATTTTGCACGGATGATGCCAGGTATTACTAGGGAAAGAATTCAAGAGGTTATTTCGTTAGTAGGACTGGAAAAAGCAATTAATCAAAAAGTCGGAAAGTATTCACTGGGGATGCGTCAGCGTTTAGGAATTGCGCAAGCATTATTACATAATCCATCTGTATTAATCTTAGATGAGCCTACAAATGGACTTGACCCAGCTGGTATTAGGGAGATTCGCCAATACATTCGGAAATTAGCTACGGAACAAAATGTTACGATTATCATCTCAAGCCATTTATTGTCCGAGATAGAACTGATGTGTGACCGAATTGGTGTTATCAAGAATGGGGAACTTGTAGCGATTCAGTCTGTCAAGCCGGCTACCAATGTAAAAGATTCTACCATCCAGGTGCAACTTGAAGCAAAGCCTGCCAAAAAGGCTGTTGAACTAATTCAAAATGTTCATCATATGGATACTCTGTTTGAAAGTGGCTTGATAAAATTCGCATGTCCTAAAGAACAAATCCCAATCCTCATTCAAACATTGGTAAAAGAAGATATCTCTATATACCAAGTAGAAGTATCGAAAACGTCTTTAGAGGATAAATTTTTTGATTTGATAGGGGAGAATACAATTGGTTAAATTTTTCAGGCTAGTTCATAATGAAGTGCACAAAATATATATACAAAAATCGACCTGGGTTATGTACATCCTACTCGCTTTAATTGTTTTGGCAGGGGCAATTATCAATCTTACTACAGATTTAGTCGTAAAAGATTATGATGAGAACAATTGGCGAGAGGAATTGCAAGCGGAGAATACGGAACTCATGGAGGAAATAGAAGAGATCGGGATCCTCGGTGATATTAATACGAGTCTAATTGAACAAAATAATTATTACTTAGAACATGATATTCAACCGCCTGGATATGGAGCATGGCAATATGTACTAGAGAATGTATTTCTAGTATCGCTTATTAGTTTATTTACGATCATTGTAGCAGCTGGAATTCTTGCAAATGAATTTAAGTGGGGAACCATTAAACTCATTCTAATTCGACCTATTTCTAGAGCGAAAATACTATTATCTAAGTATGTCGCAGTATTGTTATTTGCTATTTACACACTTATTTTTCTCGTAATCTTTTCACTAATTGTCGGAGCATTATTCTTTGGTATTGACGGTCTTAACCCATATATGGTAGTGGAAAAAGCAAGTGGCTTAGAATATGCACCAATTTTAAAAGAAGTAGCGGTAGGATATGGGCTTAAAGTTGTGAATCTTGTTATGATGGCTACATTTGCCTTTATGATATCTAGTATCTTCAGGAGTAGTGGAATTGCAATTGGAACAGCAGTGTTTTTAATGTTGGCAGGTAATTCGATTGTCTTATTCTTTGCAGAGCATAGTTGGTCTAAATATATTTTATTTGCCAATACAGATTTGAGCCAATATTTAAATGGTAGTGAACCTTTTATTGAAGGAATGAGTTTAACGTTTTCTTCTATCGTGCTGGGTATCTATTTTGCTATATTTATTATTGCTTCTTGGCTTGTATTTACCAAGCGTGATGTAGCTAGTTAATGGATTGACTATAACCGTGTTAACCTACAGAGTAGACACCCCACCTAATTAATAGTAAAAATCGCCGACTACGTACATAAAAGTAGTCTAAAGTGGAAAAGCTAATGAAAAGTATAGAACTTGGTGGGGTGAGTAGGATTAAAATAATTCGATGTTTCGTTATTTTTACTGTGCTATTTTTTGGCGCTCAACAACTTGTTATGGCTGAAAGAATTCCGACAACAACGGAAGAACATAACTGGCAACAATCGAGTGTGCATTATGATACCATTTTAGTAGGTGAGCATGAGTACACGTACTGGAAAAATTTTATGAAGCGTAAGCGAACATGTACCATTTCACACCGAATAAAAACGGTTGTATATTATTGTGATATCCATAATCATACGAAAGTAGAAACATTTTTAGACGAGGTTATACATAGTGAAAAACATCGAGATGGGCATTAAAAATGAGAGCCATGTGAATGGTTCTTATTTTTTTCTAGTTGAAAGCATACAATATCACAAAGGAGTGAAAGAGAATTGGTCTTTTCAAGTTTAATATCTCTTATAATTTATTAAGGTAATGAAGTAATCCATTCTCTTCGTACGTGTAATCCGTAACTTCATCTGCTTGTGCTTGTACACGGCTATTCGCATTTTTCATCGCAACCGCATGCCCAGCTAAATCAAACATAGCCAAATCATTCTCTCCATCTCCTACTGCTAATAGATTATGTTTGGATATATTATACGTATCCAGCAATAATTGCATACCGGTTCCTTTTGATACACCAGCTACCATCATTTCCACATTATGTCTTGATGAAGATGACATGGAGAAATTTTGGTCTTTTTTTAGCTCGATTAACGCATTTTTCCATCGATCAATTTTATTGATATCCATACTGAAGAAATATACTTTCACTATATTCTCGTAGCTTAACTGATTAACCCAGTAAATCTTTTTATTCAACGCTTCCTTTCTAGAATTCCATTCGTTGACAAGCAGTGTCTTTGGAAATTCTTTTTTTAGCTCAGAAGCAAAGTATGCTTTATCTTCTTCTGAGGCAAAGCGATTTTCCTCTTCTGGATGTACCTCATAGTAAATTCTATCTTTCCGTGCATTGGCAATAACGTTTTGAAGTAAGTTTTCATCTAAAGAAAATCGTGCTAGTTGAGTATCTCTTGTATATACCCCCATCCCATTTGCTGTCACATAACCATCTAAAACCAAATGGGGAGGTAAAACATCTGCAATTTCTCTTTTTGTACGACCAGTGGCTACAAAGAGCTTCACTCCTTGTTCCCTGAGCGAGTTTAGTTTGATGATTACATTTTCTTCTACCACCCCGTTTTTATTCAGTAATGTTCCATCCATATCTAAAGCTATGGCCTTTATATTCACATTATCTCCTCACATTTCGATTTTACGTTATCGTAGTATTTTGATATACATTCATTATAGAAAATTATTACCCTTGTATGGGGCAGCACTGAGCACAATTCATGTACAGGGTGTATGACATAGATTGGGGCCAATCAGGATTGAAAGATGAAATGAAAGCGATATACAATTTAAGTGAGAAGTGGAGGGTAATGTCTTGATAGATCAACGCTCCTATTTACTATTTAAAGAAATTACTTCTAATTACCAGATTACAAAATCAGAGGTGATGAGAAAGCTTGGCATAACAGATAGACAGCTTCATTATGATTTAGACAAATTAAATAACACGCTGAATAATTTAGAACTACCAGAAGTTAGTTTAGAAAATAGTCTATTTCATGTTCCTGGAGTATTGAAAGAAAGGGTTTTATCAGGATTTTTGGCCAATGTGGACTCCAGTATGTTTATTATTTCTGAACAGGATCGAGTATTTGCCATTTATCTTTATACGTTCATTCGCAAGGAAGTCGTATCGAATTACCATTACCAGCTACTACTTGGTGTTAGTAAAAATACGGCATTAGCGGACGTAAAGCGTGTTAAGAAATTATGCGAGGAATGGAATTTGGAATGGGTTTATTCAAGAGCAAAGGGATATCATGCCATTGGAAGTGAGATGGATAAGCGAAGACTTGCTGCATATTGTAGTGATATGTTGACTTCACAGCCATTAGGAAAAGAGATCGTAATAATCATTTTAAAAAGCTGGGGATTTGAGAATGAAATTGTCCATACGAAATGTATTGTAGATGAATTTATCCAGAAAGAAAATATCTCGCTAGTAAAGAGTAGAAAAAATGAAATGATAACAAGACTAACCTTTTATCGGGCTAGAACTCCTAAAGAAAATCTAACCTTTAAAGATTATGAGAAAAGTATTCTAGGTAGACAAGGTGTGTATGAAGCGGGTAAAAAACTAGCAGCCAGTTTATTTCCAACTGGAACCATAGAAGAAAGTTTCTTTGTTACGTTACAACTTCTAGTATCCTTACAAGAAATGGATACAGTTGAAAATCCTACCCTTCTAGAGCTTGCTGATAGGATCATTATGGAGTTTGAGAAGGTTACATTGCTACCAATAGAGAATAAAACCTTTTTAAGAAAGAGTTTGTACAATCACTTAGTACCAGCATACTTCCGGATCTCCTTTGGCATCCCTTTGGTGAATCCATTGAAAGAGCGGATTCAGGAGGATTATAAAGATCTATTTGAATTTGTACGTAAGGCGCTATCTCCACTCGCTATGTGGACAGGAAAGACGATAAGTGACGAAGAGATTGGTTATTTCACACTTCATTTTGGTGGTCATCTAACCAAGGATAGAAGGCAATACAGAGAAAGATTACGGGCATTAATCATTTGTGCAAATGGAATTAGCTCTTCTATGATGCTAAAGGCACAGTTAAGTCAGATGTTTCCAGATATAGAATTCTCGAGTACCCATTCCTTGAAGGATATGTCACCAAGAAATTACGATATGATCTTTTCAACAGTAGAAGTTCCATCGACTGGAAAGCCAACCTATATTGTTCCTTCACTGCTATCTCAAGTAGAAAAAAATTATCTTATTCAACAGGTTACCAGTGATTTCCCAAGAATGAACGTTAAGAATATCTCAGTGGATAGGATTATGGAAGTGATTACAAAATATGCCAATATCCATGATGAGGATCGTTTATTCTCTGAATTAGTTAACCTACTCTATTTAAAAAACACAGATAAAGGGAGATTTTCACCAATGCTTTCAGAATTACTAACAGAAAATATGATTCAATTTACCGATCAAGACCTCAACTGGAAAGATGCCATTTCTTATGCATCCAAGCCACTGTTAGAGTCAGGTAATATCGAACAAGGTTATGTAGATGCCATGATTCATAATGTAGAAGAGGTAGGAACGTACATTCACATCGGCAAAGGTATTGCCATCCCGCATGCAAGACCGGAGGCTGGAGTGAATCATATTGGTATGTCATTCCTGCGAACAACTAAACCAGTTCTTTTACTGGAAAAACAAGAGCATGCAATTGATATTTTCATTTGTATTGCTGCAATTGATAATGAAGCACATTTAAAAGCATTATCTCATTTAACTAAAATTCTAGCAGATGATAAAAAGCTTACATTATTAAAGGGAGCTAAGACTGCTGAAGAGGTAATCCAAATTATAAAAGAGGGGGAAGAGTAATGAAAATAATGACAGTATGTGGGCATGGATTAGGAACAAGTTTTATGGTGGAGATGAATATTAAAAATGTACTACAAGAACTAGGGGTAACAGGTGTCGAAGTCGAGCATTCGGATTTAAGTTCTGTATCACCTGGCGATGCAGATGTATTCTTTCTAGCCAAGGATATCGCAGAAGGTGGTTCACACCTTGGTGAAGTAGTCATTCTTAACAATATTATTGATATGGATGAATTAAGAGAGAAAGTTACAGCGCTTATGAAAGAGAAAAACTTAATATAATTTAATTTAAACCAATAGGGGGAAGAGCAGCATGAATTCGTTTTTAAGTACGTTAGTTGATATTTTAAGTGAACCAGCAATTCTAGTTGCATTAATTGCTATTGTTGGATTATTACTACAACGTAAGAAATTATCGGATACGATAAAAGGTACAACGAAAACCTTTGTTGGGTTCCTTGTCATCTCTGCTGGTGCTGGTATCTTAGGCACTGCACTAGAACCATTTGGGGCAATGTTCCAGGAAGCATTTAATGTATCTGGGGTAGTTCCCAATAATGAAGCAATAGTTGGATTAGCTCTAACGGAATATGGTACTACTACGGCTCTTATTATGTTTTTTGGTATGATTGTAAACGTTTTAATTGCTCGAATTACACCTTTTAAGTATATTTTCTTAACAGGTCACCATACCCTTTACATGGCATGTATGTTAGCTGTTATTATGGCGGTAGCTGGTTTTAATACACCGCTATTAATTGCGGTTGGTTCTGTTGCATTAGGTATCATCATGACGTTATCACCTGCCATTCTACAACCATTCATGCGCCAATTAACTGGCAATGATAAT
Source organism: Ornithinibacillus proteolyticus (assembly GCF_039581225.1). Lineage (NCBI taxonomy): Bacteria > Bacillati > Bacillota > Bacilli > Caryophanales > Bacillaceae > Ornithinibacillus > Ornithinibacillus proteolyticus. The sequence goes on from NZ_JBCPXV010000017.1 coordinate 30,832, forward strand.
GTGGCATTAGGTCACTTTAGTGCTGTTGGTTATGCAGTTAGTGGTTTAGTAGGTAAGGCAGTAAAAGGGAAAAAAGAGGTTGTTTCGACTGAAAAAATCAATTTCCCGCAAGGATTAGGATTTTTACGTGATAGTACGGTTAGTATTGCATTAACTATGGCAATTATTTATATTATCGTAGCATTATTTGCAGGTCCAACATTTATTGAAGCGCAATTAAGTGACGGCACAAATTATATCGTATTCTCGTTAATCCAGGCTGGGAATTTTGCAGCAGGGGTATTCATTATCTTAGCCGGGGTACGATTAGTATTAGCTGAAATTGTTCCAGCATTCCAAGGTATCTCCACAAAACTAGTACCTAATGCAAAGCCGGCACTAGATGTACCAATTGTATTTACGTATGCCCCAAACGCGGTATTAATTGGTTTTTTCTCTAGCTTTATTGGGGGTATTGTATCCATGGTTGTAATGGCCTTTACAGGTAGTGTCATTATTTTACCAGGTGTTGTGCCTCACTTCTTTACAGGTGCTGCAGCCGGGGTATTTGGTAATGCTACAGGTGGAGTTCGAGGCGCTATACTTGGCGCGTTCGTTAATGGAATTATCATCTCGTTCCTACCAGTATTCTTAATGCCAGTACTTGGAGATCTAGGATTTGCAAACTCTACCTTCTCCGATGCTGACTTTGGTGTAGCCGGTATTTTCTTCGGATCACTTGCAAACTATTTTGGTACTATTGCCATAGTAATTAGCTTAGTAGTTATTCTATTGCTTATGGCAATACCTTATAAAAAGAAAGTAGCTTAATAATGGTCCGTGACCCGAATCCAATTTAGTATTGATAGGAATAATATGGATTCGGGTCTATCCATTATTTTGTATACATAAATACAGAACACATATGAAATGGAGGATTAATGGATGACAATGACAGAAAAGGCACGATCTGAACTGTCGATTAATACGTTACGTACGTTAACACTCGATAGTGTAGAAAAAGCCCAGCATGGACATGCTGGTATGCCTTTGGGGGCGGCACCAATGGCATATACATTATGGAAAAACTATTTAACTGTTAACCCACTAAACCCAACTTGGGCAAATCGTGATCGGTTTGTTCTTTCAGCTGGCCATGGTTCAAATCTGTTGTATAATTTACTCCATTTAACAGGATTTGATATCACAATAGAGGATTTGAAGAATACAAGACAATGGAATAGTAAAACTCCAGGACACCCGGAGTATGGTCATACCCCAGGAGTAGAAGCTACTACCGGCCCACTTGGTCAAGGCATACCAGTAGCAGTAGGGATGGCTCTTGCGGAAAGATACTTAGCTGAAGTCTTTAATCGCGAAGATTATCCGATAGTCGATCACTTCACCTATACCATTTGTGGTGACGGTGATTTAATGGAGGGTGTTTCTTATGAAGCAGCATCACTAGCAGGACATCTCGGCTTGGGGCGTCTCATTGTCCTTTATGATTCCAACGATATTAGCTTAGATGGTGATCTCCAACATTCGTTCTCAGAAGATATTCAAAAACGTTTTGAATCGATGCATTGGCAGTACATTCATGTTGAAGATGGTAATGATATATCAGAAATCAAAGAAGCAATAAATCTAGCACGAATGGAAGAACTGCGTCCAACCTTAATCGAAGTGAAAACGGTAATCGGTTATGGTTCCCCTTCATTACAAGGTACACATAAGGCTCATAGTAATCCATTTGGAAAAGAAGAGATTAAACGCACGAAAAAACAACTCGGATGGGAGTTTGAAGAGGAATTTTATGTTCCAGACGAGGTATATGAAGATTTTCGGTCTATTCGTGAAAATGGAATACAAGAAGAAAACGAGTGGAATCAGCTATTAGCTCAATATGAAGCGGAGTATCCTACTGAAGCTCGTGAATTTAAACGGATAGTAAATAGAGAATTACCAGATAAATGGGATGAGAATCTCCCTGAGTTTGCTGTAGGAGAATCAATGGCGACAAGGGCATCAGCTAGTAAGATGTTAAATTCTTTAGCAGATAGGTTTCCGGAACTTGTTGGAGGTGCAGCTGATTTACACTCTTCGACACTAGCTAAGTTAAATCGTTATGGTGATGTTAAACCTGGTAATTATGGTGGAAGAAATGTGTGGTTCGGTGTCCGAGAATTTGCTATGGGAGCGATTGCTAATGGGATGGCACTGCATTACTTAAAACCATTTGTAAGTACATTCTTTGTATTCTCTGACTATTTACGACCAGCACTTCGTTTAGCTGCTTTAATGAAATTACCGGTAACTTATGTATTTACGCATGATAGTGTGGCAGTTGGAGCGGATGGGCCAACTCACCAGCCGGTAGAACATCTTGCGTCGCTCCGTGCCATGCCCGGAGTATCTATTATTCGACCTGCTGATGCCAATGAAGCTAAAGCCGCTTGGAAGTTAGCCATATCATCCACCGACAAACCTACCATTCTAGTATTAGGGCGCCAAGGACTCCCTACACTGAAGGAAACTAGTAAATTGGCAATGAATGGAGTGACAAAAGGAGCATATGTTTTATCTCCAGTAGCAGATCCTTGTGGAATCATCATTGCAACAGGCTCTGAAGTGAATTTAGCACTATCTGCACAACAAGAACTTGCAATGGAAGGTATTTATATCAATGTAGTAAGCATGCCATCTTGGGATCTTTTTGATCAACAACCAGATGAATATAAAGAAACTGTTCTTCCAAGTCAACTAACGAAACGGCTTTCTGTTGAAATGGGTTCTAAAATTGGGTGGAAAGACTATGTTGGTTTAAATGGGAAAGTGATGAGTATTGATAAATTTGGTCAATCAGCACCAGGCGAGGAAGTGATGGAGAAATATGGTTTCACGGTGGAACGTGTTGTAGAGCAATTTAAACGTTTGTAATGATTAGTGCCAGATACTATAAATGCTCCAAGATAGTACTGGCACTTTTTTTGTTAGCATCATTATTATTTGGTGGGATCTCTTCTCTTATCAGTCTTTCTTGTTATACGGTTTGGTGTGGATTCCTCTGCAATTTCGGTTTGATATCTTCCTCTAGTTAGTGGACGGGTACTCTTTTCATCCGGTCCTTTTTCTTGCATGTATGCATGCAAGAAGGGTTCGGTGATGGCAAAGAAAAAAGCTGCGAATAAGGAAGCTAATACGATAGGCATATCTGTTTGAATAAATATTATCCCAAGCATAGCCAACGTTACAAAAGCTAAAAAGAAATCAGAAATACTTGCTACGACATTTCCAAAACGTCTTAAGATATACAAATCACCAACAACATAGGCAACTGCAGTGGTTAATACACTGATAATAAATAAATTTACTAAGGAAGCATCATAAAATATGCCAAAAATCGAAAAAACGATAATCATATTTATGATAAACTTAATCCCAAGTGCTTTTAAATTCATTTAACGAAACATCCTTTCAGGAGAGTTTATATGGAAATGGGATATTACAAAAAGTGCTGGTATTAGTATTTGGCAAACTGCCTGAAAATATGATATCAATAACATACAAATATCCTTAGATGGAGGACTACCTTATGAAACTTTTTGCCGTTTTTTTACCGATGAAGGATGAAGAGAAAAGTAAACAGTATCGCCAAGAACACTTACAGTTTTTACAGGAAAAGCAAGAGGATGGTTTTATTTTTGCAAAAGGGCGCTTTGTGGATGGAGCAGGTGGGTTAGTAATATATAAAGCTGATTTATTAGAACAAGTAGAAGACATGGTGAAAAAGGATCCTTATGTTCTAAAAGGTGCAAGAGGCTATGAAATTCATGAATGGGAAATGACACAAGCATAAGAAAAGGCCAAAACGAACTGACTCGTTTTGGCCTTTCATTGTAATCTCTGAAGGTTCGGAGTGGGATGGACCCGAAACTGGAGTAGATACGCCCAATCGCGAGTGAGATGAGCCCGAAGCTGGAGTAGATGCGCCCAATCGCGAGTGAGATGAGCCCAAAAAAGGAATACATGAGCCCAATCGCGAGTGAGATGAGCCCAAAAAAGGAATACATGAGCCCGATCGAGAGTGAGATGGTCCCAAAAAAGGAATACATGCGCCCAATCGCGAGTGAGATGAGCCCAAAAAAGGAATACATGAGCCCGATCGAGAGTGAGATGGTCCCAAAAAAGGAATACATGCGCCCGATCGCGAGTGAGATGAACCCAAAAAAGGAATACATGCGCCCAATCGAGAGTGAGATGAGCCCAAAAAAGGAATACATGCGCCCGAGCCCTCTATTTAATAACCTCTTGCCACTTGCCGTTGATTATCCATTATTTTTACTACAATTGATTCTGTTAGTCGCCTTACTGCTTTTGGAACTAATGTTTTTAAAATAGGATTAATGACAGGTCCCATCAAACCTTTTGCTGTTATGTTCAAATTTCCGGTCATCTCGGTTTGGAAGTCTGTTATCGTTCTTGCTTCAAAATACCCTTTACCCGTTACATGTTCACTTAATCCCGTTAACGTAAATCTTACTGTAGTTGGCCTTTTCCACTCGATAATATCAATTTGCATAGTAACTGTCTTCTGTAGCTTTCCAACATCTCCTTTAAATTTCCAAGTGGACTGCTTTTCATTGAGAACCTTGTGCTCGATATAACCAGGGACCAGTGGAGCCCATTTGTTCATATCGCTGACAAATCCCCATACAACTTCAATAGGTACATCTACTTCTTTTGAAAATGAACCTCCAGGCATGCCAATAACCTCCTTTAATCCATGTTACCAAGTATATTAGCAATATCATTTTTTATTCGAGAAAACTGCAATTTAATCGGTTATAGGACAAGTTTCCTAATGGAAATGTCGAATGTTGTTGAAAAAAAGAAATTAATTTGTTTTCTTATAAATTAAGCGGTCTAAACTGAAATTTTCCTATAAAAATTTCCCTTAAAATTTCTGTTTAGCAGCTTTTCCTTGTCGAATTAGGTCAAAAATACTAAAAATAGCTATTGGAAAAATTCTATTGTCTTTGTTTATGATATAACCAAGGAAGAAAGGAGGAGGTAAAGTGAACTATAATGAATTTTTAGAGTTAAAAAGGAAGGTGGAGCAACACGAAAAAACAATTGTACAACTGCTTGAAATTATTGCCGCTACAAACCGTCGCCTATCCGAAATAAAACTATTGAATACACTCTAATCTTCGCATTCTTACTACATAATCCAATAAAATCCCTCAATCTTCCTCGCAAGGCATCCTCATCATGTCAAAATAAATAAGAATCAGTCGCCCCCCGATTGATTCTTATTCCACAATAATTTAAGTTTAGTCGAATAATGCCGAATGCTGTTGTGTTCCCTCTTGAGATTGTCTCCTTAACTTGGTAAAATTAATAGGTATAATTTTACGATAGAATTAAATAAACTACTAGTTAGATAACATAGTAGAATTGGGAATATGAGGAGATACTGCCATGTGTGGTTTTGTTGGATTCGCAACTAAGACAATTGATATAGATAAAGCAACCGTTATACAAGAAATGATGAATACTATTGGACACCGAGGTCCAGACAGTGACGGCTATCATGTAGATGGAAATGTTACATTGGGCTTTAGAAGATTGCAAATTATTGATTTAACCCCCGATGCTAGTCAGCCAATGTTTAATGAGGATAACTCAATTGCCTTAATTTTTAATGGGGAAATTTATAATTACCAAGTTTTAATGGATGATTTGAAGGAAAAAGGTCATGTATTTAAAAGCCAAAGTGATACAGAGGTAATCATCCACGGTTACGAAGAGTATGGAGTAGAAATCCTTCAAAAGCTTCGAGGAATGTTTGCTTTTGCATTATGGGATAAACGAGATGAGTCGTTATTTATTGCTCGTGATTTCTTTGGTATTAAACCTTTGTATTATACACAACATACTACTGATAATTCTTTACTCTTTGGATCAGAAATTAAATCGTTTATGAAATTCCCTGGTTTCCAAAAGGAATTAAATAAAAAAGCATTAAAGCCATATTTAACGTTCCAATATTCTGCGCTTGATGAAACGTTCTTTAAAGGGGTTTACAAGCTTAGACCTGGTCACTATATGATTTATAAGAATGGTGAAATGGAAATTAACCAATATTGGGATGTGCCATTTGAAACAGAAGAAAATTCACTAGAATACTATGTTCAACAAATCAAAGAAACAATGGAGGAATCTGTTAAGTACCATCGCATCAGTGATGTGAAAGTAGGGTCCTTCTTATCTGGTGGTGTGGATTCTAGTTATATTACAGCACTTCTAAAGCCAGACAAAACCTTCTCAGTCGGTTTTGAGGATTACGAAGGTATTTTCAATGAAACGAATATTGCTGCAGATCTATCCAAGCAATTAGGAATTGAAAATCATAAGAAAATTATCAGTGCGGATGAGTTCTTTGATATCATTCCTACGGTTCAATATCATATGGATGAGCCACAATCGAATCTTTCTTCAGTGCCGCTATATTTCTTAGCAGAGCTTGCTAGTCAGCATGCGACAGTGCTGCTTTCGGGAGAGGGTGCAGATGAAATTTTTGGTGGGTATGCATGGTATGAAACATCGAAAGAAATGCGTGCCTATGAGAAAATACCATTTATTTTCCGACGTATTATTTCTAATATTGCCAAGAAACTTCCAGAAAACCGAATCACTACCTTCTTCGTAAAAGGTGGTCAAAAGGTAGAGGAGAAGTTTATTGGACAGGCGAAGGTATTTGATGAGAAGGATGCCATGAAAGTCTTAAAGGATGATTATAAGGATGCACCAACTGCAGTGGAAATTGTACGTGAATCCTATGACAGAGTTCCAGGTAAAGACAATGTGACGAAGATGCAATATGTCGATATGAAGCACTGGTTACCTGGAGATATCCTATTAAAGGCAGATAAAATGAGCTCTGCACATTCTATTGAGCTTCGTGTTCCATTCTTGGATAAAGAAGTAATGGAAATGGCAGGAAAAATTCCAGCACATTTAAAAGTAAATGATATGGATACAAAATATGTTTTACGTAAAGCAGCAAATGAAGTATTACCAGATGAATGGGCAAATCGTCCAAAGGTTGGCTTCCCTGTACCATTCCGCGAATGGCTTAAACAATCGAAGTACTATAATAAAGTGCGAGAAGTTTTTGAATCGGATATTGCGAAACAATTCTTCCATACGGAGATGTTATTGAAGTTTCTGGATGAGCACTATCATGGACAGGCGAACCGTGCTCGCTATATTTGGACGGTTTATGTATTTTTAGTGTGGTATAAACGTTTCTTTATTGATATGGAAGACTAAGCAAGTAGTTTTAAATGATGATGAAATCAGAGCCATGGTTGGGAGTTGCTCATAGGTGAAATTAATCATTAGAAATTCGATACTCTTCTTTTTTCTATTTTTAAGTATTATTCTTGTCGTGATAAAAGGCGAAAAGATAAATGCTTTTGTCTCAGAGGTGTTTGACAAGAATGAAGGAGTAATAACCATTGTGAGTATCGATGCTCAACATGGCTTTCCGATTCAAGATGTTACATTTCAACTGCTTGATTCAGAAACAGAAGAAGTTCTAGAAGAGCTTACTACTGGAAGTGACGGTGTTGTACGAACTAATAAGCTTCCACAAAATAAGACATATCAAATTATCCAAACGGATATATACTGGCCATATCAATTAAATACAGATCCTCAATCCATAGCATTGTTATCGGCGGAGGAAGAAATTGCTATAGAGAATAATGTTTATCCATCCGTTACCACTTATGAACGCACAGATCAAGATGAAGTGGTTGTAACTGAAATGAATTTACCGGTAGATACTGTGTTACAAGAACCTGAACTACCGAATGGTTGTGAGGTTACCTCTTTAGCTTCCGTTTTACATTATTATGGGTATGAAGTAGACAAAACGGTACTTTCTGATAAGTATTTACCAAAGCTTCCCTTTGAGGTTAAGAATGGTAAGCTATATGGTGCAGATCCGTATAATGCTTATGCAGGTGAACCAAGAAGTAGAAACCAAGGGTTCTTTAGTTATGTCCCACCTATTATAGAGACAGTCAATCGCTATTTTAAAGAGGTGGGGGGACATCATAAACCAGAAGACATAACAGGAAGTAGTCCGGAAGAATTGTTAAACCATTATGTTCAGGAAGGGATCCCAGTAGTTGTTTGGACTACGATTGATCTTAAGGAGCCCTTGTTTAATTATTCTTGGTATGTGCATGGAACTGAAAAATCAATCGATGTTATCCGAAATTCGCATACGGTAGTGTTGACGGGATTTAGTGAAGATGAAGTATTTGTAATGGATCCGTTAAAAGGAAATGTATCTTATCCAATGGACCAATTTTTTGAAATTTATAAGAAAGCTGGAAGCCATGCAATGGTTGTACGGTAATTGAAAACCACGGACAATATGTCTGTGGTTTTTTACGTTTATAGTGTTTTCTAGAATGTGGAAAGGGATAAATCAGAATGAGGCTGGGACTATATTATTTCTAACAAAGGATAAACCGAACATGAAAGTTAGCGCATCAAACCCGCAGGCTACCTTAGCCTGCTCGTGCTACTTCTTTAGGTGGCTCACCTATGCCTTTCCTCTTGCAGGAGTCTACGAATATTTCCAGGGCTAATGTGGTGATAGTTCGTTTTTTAGTACCTTTCTTTCGTTTTGTCCCAGCCTCATCTTACTGTTAAGAAGCTACACCTATTGAAGCATTATCTGGTTTTGCGGCATTAATCATGAGGAAAATGGCAGAAAGAATATGCATAATCATTCCAACGAATGGAATCCAACCAATACAAGAAGTAATAATACCGAGGATACTTCCTGTTGATGCACCACCATCTCTTTGTGTCAGAACTAATGTGATGATGTGTAGAACTAACATGACTAAAAGCGGCGTCCAAAGTAATCCAACAATTATGGTAGCACCTAAAATCGGAAACCCTAACAAAGCTTCTAATCCACCAGTTATCCATTTCATAATTCGAGAAGTTGACATGAATTTTCACCCCCAAGAAATTGTATGTTATGTACATTTGGAATAGCACAATATTGCCCCATGTCAACAATATTTCTTTAACTTGATGGTTTTATAGTTCATTAACTTTAATTACTTATATTTAACTTTTGCATCGAATAGTAATGAAGTAGTCCAATCTCAAATGGGAGGGTTACGAATGAACCGAAATAGGCAAAGAAGGATTTTTATCGTCCTATTCTTCGTATTGATCGTCTTACTTCTTAGTGGTTTCGTTTATTTTTTTATTCTTCAAACACCTTCCAATCAAGCAGAGAAGGCAGTTGAGAAGTTTTACGAATATGAACAGGAGGGGGCGTTTTCGGAATCATGGGAAATGTTCCATCCATATATGAAGGAACGATTTGACAAGGGTGATTACTTACAAGATAGGCCGCATGTTTTCTTTCATCATTTTGGAGTTAATACGTTCACCTTTACGTTGGAAAAAGCAGAGCTGGTTCGCAATTGGCAAATAGAAGAGGAAGTTGAGCCGATCGATGAAGTTTATAAAGTTACCGTTGTCCAATATTACCAAGGATTGTATGGGAACTTTGAGATTGTACAGGATGTTTATGCTACTTCTTTAGATGGAAAGTGGACGATACTTTGGGATTATAAATAGACAGGGATGATAGAAGAACTTGTAAAAAATCTTTATCTTTTAAAATAATTAATTTTTCTGTAAAATAAGAAAAAAGGCATGTCTTTCATTCCAAGGGGGAGTTTGATGAGTCAAAAAATTGCTGTATTGATTCTTCATGGTGCTGGAACTCCTAAGGAGAATTTCGCAGATAAATTAATAGATAGAATTAAGAAAGAATTTAACAATATGCTACCCGAACAAAAAGCAGATGTAGAGATTGTATTCGAACCAGTGTTTTGGTCTAGTGTCTTTGCTCCTGAACAAGTGAAGTTATGGGAACAGCTCAAGACATACAGGAAACTAAGATATTCGCGGCTGCGCCGATTTGTATTAGAATTTCTTGCAGATGCTGTAGCCTATCAACCTACAAAAATGGAGAATCAAAATTATGATAAGGTTCACGCTTTACTGGCAAAGTCGATGCAGCGTTTACGGGAAAAGGCTGGTGAGAAGGCACCCCTATGTGTTATAAGTCATAGCCTTGGTACGATTATCGCAAGTAATTACTTTTATGACTTGCAATACAAGCAAGATAACATTGGTAAGGAAACGAAATATTGTACGAGTCAGAATGCAATTGAACAATGTCAGACACTAACGCTTTTTTATACATTAGGGAGTCCGATGGCGATGTGGTCCCTACGTTATATTGACTTTGGTTCACCGATAGCAGTCCCCTCGCCATTCGTTCAACAGTATTATCCCGAATTACAAGGGGAATGGCTAAACTTCTATGATAAAGATGATATTCTCGCATTTCCTTTAAAAGGAATAAATGAAGCTTATTATCAAGCGGTTACGGAAGATGTTCAAGTCAATGTAGGTGGCATTTTTACTAGCTGGAACCCACTATCACATCTTAAATATGATACTGAAAAGGAGGTGATTAAACCAATAGTGAATGGACTTGTTCGAACATGGAAGAAAGTAAATGGAAATGCTGTATAAAATGATCGCTTCCTCTTATACCAGGAATTTTTTACTAAACTGTTCCATACATAAAGTATAGGAGGAGTGTATCTCTAAAATAGATAGGGGGAATAACAGTGGAATTTGGGATATTATCACTTTTACCACCAGTATTGGCAATACTGCTAGCATTAATTACTAGAAGTGTCATACCTGCCTTATTTGCCGGTGTCTGGATTGGGGCAACTATGGTTCATGATTGGAACCCATTACTCGGGATGTATGCTAGCTTCAGTGAATTTATTTTACCGAATTTAGGGGATGAGTGGAGTGCAACTGTATTGCTTTATTGTGGTTTGTTTGGTGTTTTAGTTGCATTTTTACAAAAGACAGGTGGTGCCCAGGCGATTGCTCAATCCATTTCAAAAAGAGTAAAAACCGATCGTGGTGCACAGGGATCAACGATGCTATTTGGCGTTATTATCTTTTTTGAGGATTATTTCAATGCGCTTACTGTAGGAAGTGTTATGCGTTCGGTAACCGATAAAATGCGTGTATCACGAGAGAAACTCGCCTATATAGTCGATTCGACTTCAGCACCATTATGTTTACTTGCGCCAGTTTCAACTTGGGTCGTATTTGTAATGGGATTAATTGGCGCTCAATTTGTGGAGCTTGGAATTACAGGTTCGGAGTATGTTACGTATTTAGCAACAATACCGTTTAACTTTTATTCGATATTAGCATTACTTTTAGTTGCTATTGTTATCTTCAAACGGTGGGATTTCGGTCCAATGGCAAAGGTAGAATATAGGGCAAGAACGACAGGGAAAGTCCTCAGAGATGGAGCTGAGCCTCCTTCAGATGATTCCATGCTTGAGGTCGAGACAATACCGGGGAATCCAAAGAAGCGCAATTTTCTAGTTCCAATCATCGTACTTCTTGGAATGATACCGCCAATGTTTCTTTGGACTGGTGGATTTCCAGAAAATGATTTAGTTACTGCTGTAGGAGAAGCGGATGGTGGATTGTCGATTTTAATTGCTGCCTTTGCTTCGATTGTCGTAGCATTACTAATGGGCCTTCAACAGAAACTGTTTAATTTTAAAGAATCTATGCAACTAATTGTAAACGGTTTCAAAAGCATGATGTTAGTGTATATTATCCTAACATTAGCATGGTCTATAGGCAGCGTAACACAAGCACTTGGTACGGCTGATTTTATTGTAGGTCTTGCTGAGCAGTCTGTATCACCAGCAATGATTCCTATTCTATTATTTATTGTAGCAGGAGTGGTTGCCTACACGACTGGAACATCTTATGGTACTTTTGCCATTATGGTACCCATTGCCATGCCATTAGCGCATGCAATGGATGAAATGTCTATGTTTTTAGCCATTGCTGCGGTGTTAAGTGGCGGTATTTTTGGTGATCATTGTTCGCCAATTTCTGATACAACGATTCTTTCGTCTGCCGGAAGTGCTAGTGACCATATTGATCATGTAAATACTCAAACACCATTTGCCATCACTGCAGCAATTAGTGGTTTAGTCTCCTTCTTTATAGCAGGTGTTACAGGATCCGCACTATTGTCTCTTGTGGTTGGAATTGTTGTCCTTATTGTTCTAGCATACTTGTTACAAAGAAAATGGGGGCAGAAAATACCAGACAACTATTCCATAACATAATGGGTTGTCTATTAAAATATATACCTGAGTATACATTACAAAATATACTGTTATATGCTATTCTAGTCTTAACAGGGGTGTAAAAGTTCTAACTACGAAATGCGGAGTAGGTGTACCCTATCGTTACTAGTAAATGGAGGAATTTTCATGGGTCAAGATATCGAACAAAAGTCTGGCCGGAAAATTGAATGTGATCACCCTTTATATCATTTGAAACGAAAAGTATGGAATTCTCATGTTGACCGATATCCCGCTATAATCTTTGAATGCCAGCATGTTCAAGATGTACTGGATGCTGTCCATTATGCCAATGAACATGGATTAAAGGTTAGTGTAAGAGGTGGAGGCTTTCATCCAGCAGGGAGAACGGTTAAAGATAATGCGGTGCTCATAGATGTCTCCCAGATGAATGAGATTCAAGTAGACGAAATAAGTAAAATAGCCATTATTGAAGCTGGCGCGATAACAAGAGAGGTAGATAAGATAACACAAGAATATGGATTGGCAGTTCCGTTAGCGATGAACTCTCAAATTGGTATTTCAGGCCTTGCATTAGGTGGTGGTATCGGACATTTGAGAGGTAAATATGGACTGACAAGTGACAATATAGTCGGGGTTCACCTTGTCACCGGAGAAGGCCAATTACTTTACGTTAATAAATTCGAACATCCAGCGCTTTTTTGGGCAATTCGAGGTGCTGGCGCTAATTTCGGTGTTGTAACGAAATTTGAATTTCAATTACATCCTGTCGGTCAATATATTCTAGGCATCGATGTTGTTTATGATTATAAAGATTGTAAACAAATACTAGAAAAAGCGGAAAGCTATCGCCAGCAGGCGGTTGAGGATATCTCATTTAATATTATCATCACAAAATTGAACCAAGACCATCAATATGTCAGGTTGGTTGGGATGTATGTCGGAGAGTTAAATCTAAAGACAGAGCAGGAAATAATTCAACCGTTATTGGAGCTAGCTACACCACTTACTGACAATACGGAAATCACCTTGTATCGTGACATGCATTGTAAATTTGATTCGTATATTCGCGAGGGGTTTACGTTCGAAGGGATTTCTTTATTCTTTAATGAATTACATCCAAATGTTATTCAACTGCTTATGGATGAAGTAAATAACAGTGAATTACTCGTCGTTATTCATCTTGTCGAGCTGCATGGTAAAGTAAACCAAATCCCGCATCAAGAAACAGCATTTTATATTCGTGATGCGAGCTATCTCGTAGTAATTGAAGCGGAGATTAGTAGCGATCCATCAAAAACGCAAACATGGTTCGATAATTTATATGAAAAGCTTCTTCCTTATTCTTATCATCAAATCTCTTATTTAAATAGCTCACAGGTTAACGAGGAAGTAATTCGAAACACCTATCGAACCATTGCGGATAAATTAGTAGTGCTTAAAAAGGAGTATGACCCGAATAATCTCTTTTGCTCAGAGCATAATTTAATCGATTAAAGCGAAAGACGTCATCCAAAGAATTCAGGCTCTTGGAGACGTCTTTTCTATAGAATATCCATCATTTTCTTTAAGAAATGGCTTCTATTTCGGACATTTGCTTTATGATATATCCTGCTTAGACTTTTTTTGACCGTGATTTGGGCAATGAATAATTCACTAGCAATTTCAGCAATCGTTTTGTTTTCTAAAATCAATTTTGTAATATCCTGTTCCCTTTCCGTTAAGGAGAACTTTTCTGCTAAAATATCTAACTTCTGTTGTTGCGTGATATCGTGTAGGAATTGCTTGAGATATGGTAGTAGCCTCGGTCCACTTAAATCCAATAAGAATGTCGGGGTAGGGCCATCTGTTTGAAAATCACGATGCTCTGCCCCTGGAACGGTTTGAAATCCAAATTTGTATAGCAAATCCTGATAGAATCGTAAAGGGGTGGATGTAGCAATTTTTCCACCTGAAAAGATTAATGGTAAGAGACTATATAATAAAAAGGAACGGGCAGAATTATCTGTTGGATCTTTATATTCTTGGTAACGGATATAATATCCGGCAGTCTTTTCTACTGGTACATTATAAAATTCTGTTTCTTCCCTGGTCAAATTACCAAAATATGCACTAGAAACAGGCTGAGTTGCAAGGAAAGGTAATGTCTGTTCGTTAACTGGAACAATAACAGATATACCAATTACCTCATCGTGTATATTTTTTAGTAGGCTTGAACCACTATAGCCGATTTTTTTGATGTATGCAGGTCCAACTAATTCCAGCTCATGTTGTTTATGTACAACTGGTGATTGGAATTGGAAGGAATGGTTAGTTGTTCGATTGAAATAATGAGTCTTTGTCATGGTTGGATTGTTTTTTAGATAGGCAAAAAATTCTTCTACTGCATGAAAATTATGGTCGCCAATCGGTTCTAAATACATACCATTATTAAAGGTGGCCTCGTGAAAGAAAACCGATTGAATAACATCATCTCCAAGATGATAAAAAAAAGAAGCGATATCTCCTACGGTTGGGCGTTTAGCAATTCGATGATAATAGAACTCAATAATCTTTTTGTTTATTCGTTCATATTGGTTGGGGTTACGATGTTGGAGTTCTATCCGAATAGCATCACGAACTAAATCATGTATACTCCATCCCCTGCGAGACCGTTTTACAAATGATAGGGAGGTAAGTTCGTAGAATTCCTGATTAGGTATTTCACGATTGAGTACCTCGGATAGACAATGTTGATCAAATTGATGAAACATGGCAGCAGCTTCTACCATTCTTGTTAACCCTTCATTGGTTACCTCTCTTAACCATCTTTTGGTAAGGGTAGTCAAAATATCTATGTTATTGTTAAAACTTTGATTATGCTCTTCTTCTGAGAGATTAATTATAGTAGCAAGTGTTAATAGTAATGGATTACCTTTTGTAAACTCCCATATTTTTCTTATTTCTTGATTATTATTAAAACCATTTAGTTCCAGTAAATTACTTGTTTCCTCCACGGTAAAGGGTTCTAATTTTATCTGTCTAGTAATTTTTCTCCATGCAGGGGATTCCAGCCATTCTCCGATTAATGGTTTTCTTCCTGCTAGAATAATCGTGACACTTGGATGTAAATATCGAATAAAGGTATTTCGAAACCAACGTTCTAACTCCATTTGTTCAAATGTATCTATTGTAATGATTACTCGACATTGAAACCGATCAATTAGAGAAAGACAATCTTGTAAGCTTATTTGTGGTGAATAGTTCAATGGTTCGTTTTGATGACAAGCCAAAGCTTGATATAGATGATCAATAAACCCTTGAACGTTTTGTACAAAGTCCTGACTATCGAGCAGGAAAAAAGGAATCTGTTTTTGTTTTGCAACTCTAGCAAATTCATGTAATAAATAGGTTTTACCGATTCCACCTTCACCATAAAAATGGATGATTTTTTGATCTGGATTGTCTGCTTGAATATACTCTTGAAAGAAAGTTAACTCCTTACTTCTACCGATAAAATATTTTTCCTCTACATTTTGAATCAGTTCGTTGATACGCTCTTCGCTTTCTGTAGCATCTTCATAAACGTTCAATCATGTAGCCCCCAATACTTGTGATATATATTAGAAGAGTCTTATTATTAAAAATATAGAGTAGTGGAAAAGTGCTGTCAAGCTTATGTTAACTTCAACAAAAGTATAATAAGTAATCATTATTCGCACCCTAATAGGGAACAGAATCTTCTGTTCCATTACCCACAAGGGAGTGATCGGTTTTGGCTAGAAACAATAATAAATTGTTAGTGCCTGGTGCAAGGAATGCAATTGACCAAATGAAAGAGGAAATTGCAAATGAACTTGGCGTTCAGCCTGGTGCGGACACAACTGCACGTGAAAACGGATCCGTGGGTGGCGAGATGGTCAAACGAATGATCAAAATCGCTGAACAGAGTATGCAAAACGGGAACAAGTAGTATGCTCTGGAAAGGGGCTTCCATTATGGAGGCCCCTTTTTAAATGGTTTTATCGTACGTTACAATCAATTTGTACATTACTTCACGTAATCTTCAGTATTTAAATAACACTATGAATATGGTAAATTTAGAATATTAATGCTCTAGGGTGGTGCTTCTTGCAGAAAATATCCTTACAATCCAAAATACTAGTGTTAATTATTAGTTTAATTACGTTTATTACAATTTCTCTTATCGGTATTTTCGCCTATTTAGAGTCAAAGGATACAGAGAGACATATTGGGGAGCGTGCTTTAAATGCCGCAATGACGATATCCATCATACCAACTGTAGTGGAAGCGTTTGAACTGGAAAGTCCATCAGAGGTTCTCCAACCAATCGCGGAAGAAATTAGAGAGGTAATTGGGGCAGAGTTTATTGTGATTGGAAATGCAGATAGTATTCGTTATGCACATCCAGATGTAGAGAGAATTGGGGAACGGATGGTTGGTGGTGATAATGATCGAGCGTTAATCAATGGAGAATATTATATTTCCAAAGCAGATGGTAGCTTAGGTCCATCACTAAGAGGAAAAGCTCCAGTTTTCAATCAGGATGGAGAAGTAGTTGGCATTATTTCTGTTGGATTTATGCTCGATGATATTCGAGCGATTATTTATAATAGCTTACAAAAATTTAGTGGCTCGGCAGTAGTGATTATAATGTTGGGGATCATTGGCAGTGTGATGCTTGCCCGTAATATACGAAAAGACACGTTCGGTCTAGAACCTTATCAAATAGCATCATTGTTTCAGGATAGAAGTGCTATTTTGTCATCGATAAAAGAAGGGATCATTGCAATAGATTCTCATGGAAGAATTACGGTTATGAATGAATCTGCCCAGAAGATACTTAGATTAATCGATAATTATACGAATAAAAGAGTTGAAGAAGTGTTTCCTAATACTAAAATGTATGACGTTTTAAAATCAGGGAAGGCAGTCAAAGATGATGAAATGGTGTTAAATAACCGTCTTGTAATTGTTAATCGAACACCGATACTGGATGAGAAGCAAAACGTAGTTGGAGTGGTAGCGAGCTTTCGGGATAAAACAGAAATTAATGAAATGCTCAATACGCTATCAGAAGTAAGAAAATACTCAGAAGATCTACGGGCACAAACCCACGAGTATACGAATAAACTCTATGTTCTATCTGGACTGTTACAATTAGGACATTATAAAGAAGCAATTGATCTAATCCAACTAGAATCAAAAGCAACGATTCATGCTAATAGAATATTAATGGAACAGATAAAGGACCGAACAATACAAGCAATATTGTTGGGCAAGATGGGGAAAGCGTCGGAGAAGAAGGTTGAGTTTAAAGTAGATGGAAACAGTTATATTAGCGAGTTGCCTAAGCATATAGATATGGCCAAGATGATTTCCATTCTAGGAAATTTACTAGATAATGCATTGGAGGCAGTCGAGAAAAAGGAAAAGAAAGAAGTTACTTTTTTTGGGACAGATATAGGAACGGATATTGTCTTCGAGATATCGGATTCTGGTGATGGTGTACCAGATAAGAATGTACAAAAGCTATTCGAACTAGGTTATTCCAGCAAGAATGATGTAGAAAGAGGATATGGTCTAGCCATTGTTAAGGATACGGTGGAGGAGCTAGGCGGCCAAATTGAAGTTCATAATCAACCAAGTGGGGGAGCAGTGTTTTCCGTATTTATTCCAAAACAAGGAAAATCGGGGGAAGAATATGATTAATGTTGTCATAGTGGAAGATGATTTTCGAATCGCTAAAATTCATGAGGCGTTTATTGGAAAGGTTTCGGGCTTTCGGGTAGTTGGCAAAGCATTAAATGGAGAGACAGCCATCCAGCTAATAGCTGAGAAGCGTGTAGATTTAGTAATCTTAGATGTCTACTTGCCAGATATTCTCGGAGCGAATCTAATCGATACGATTCGAGAAACAAATTCACATATTGATTTTATTATGGTTACGGCGGCTACGGAAACAGATTTGGTGGGTGAAATCATTCGAAATGGCGTGTTTGACTATATTATTAAGCCAGTAAAAATGGAACGGTTTATTGAGACATTGGAACGCTACCGGGAAATGATGGAAAACCTCGAGAGGAAAAAGGAGGTTGATCAATCATTTTTAGATAAGTACTTTGGCCACCAATCGGCTACATTAGACCAGAAAGAAACCCCTAAAGGAATTGATCCATTAACATTAGAGAAGGTATCCGACATTATAAACTCGTTAAAAGGGGGAATAACAGCAGAAGAGATGGGAGCAAAGATAGGTGCATCACGTACCACTGCTAGAAGATATTTAGAGTATCTAATTTCGGTAGGAGAAGTAGCGGCGGAATTAGAATATGGGATTGTGGGACGACCTGAAAGAAAATATCATGTAGTAAACAAGGGAGACTGATTAATGGCGACAGTCTCTTTTCTGTGAACAAAATGAACACAATGTATTTTTTTATTTTTTTATTCATTATTTTGAAAACGGTTACATTTAATTGGTAGTGAATTATAGTGGAAAACAAGCACTGATTTTTCAGAATTTTAAGGGGGATATAAATATGAAGAAGTATGTAGCATTTTTTTCAATTGTTATCTTAGTAACGATTCTTGCTGCTTGTTCGGCGAATAACACTTCTGGGGATAATGAATCGGGAGAGTTTGAGCCAGATAGAGCCATTGAAATGGTTGCACCAGCTGGAGCAGGTGGTGGCTGGGATACAACAGCAAGGATGGCTGCTAAAGTATTTAGTGAAGCAGGAATTATGGATGAAAGTATTGGCTTAATTAATAAGCCTGGTGGCGGTGGTGCTGTCGGTTGGGCATATGTTGCAGGACAGGATGGAAGCAACCATCACTTATTTGTTGCATCACCACCTATTATTCTAGTTCCATTAAACGGACAATCAGAATATGGGTATGATGACTTCACACCGATTGCTAATGTTATTGCCGATTATGGAGCGTTCGCTGTTCGAGCAGACGCACCATGGGATAACTTAAATGAATTGTTTCAAGATATGAAAGCGGATCCAGAGAGTATTTCGGTAGTTGGAACATCCTCACCAGGTAGTATGGACCATATCCAATTCGTACAGATTGCCAAGGCAGCAGGTGTTGACATTACGAAAGTTAAATATGTTACCGACCCGGATGGCGTTGGGTTAACCCAGTTATTAAATGGTAGTGTTGAAGTATTTTCAACTGGTGTTGCGGAAACAGTAGAACAAGTAAAAGCTGGGACTATTAAGGTTCTTGGTATTACGGCAGAAGAAAGATTATCTGGAGAAGTTCTAGAAGATTTCCCAACTGCGATGGAGCAAGGAATTGACGCTTCATTTGTTAACTGGCGTGGGTTCTTTGGACCACCAAATATGGATGAGGAAGCAGTTGCTTACTATGAAGCAAAATTTAAGGAGTTAAGTGAATCAGAGGAATTTGCTACGATTCGTCACCAATATGGCTGGGATGAAATGTTCTTAGGTACGGAAGATTATAAGGCTTTCTTAGATGAGCAAAATGATACTGTTCAAATCTTATTAGATGAGCTAGGACTAAGTCAGTAAAATAGCTATTTTGTGAAGTCAATGATTCCCATGTCATTGACTTCCACCGTTTATTTTTTATTTATATAGAGGTGGTGAAAGTATGTTTAAATCATTAAACCAACGAGTAAGTCTAGTATTACTAGTGCTTGCCACTTTATATCTCATACTAGCTTATCAATTACCTTCCTTTTCCTATTCAATTGTCGATGCTGATGTAGTGCCAAAGGGATTAGGGTTTTTATTGATTGCACTATCGATTGGGTTATTTTTTACGAAGGATTCCGAAACGGAGGAGCAAAAAGCACGTAGAAATATACCTAAAAAAGATATTGGGGTATTACTAGCTGTTTTCGCATTTGTATTCTTATATATATTCTTCTTAGAAATATTAGGATTTGTTGTAACAACCACTATATTTGTATTCGGTTGTTCGTGGTTCTTAGGATATAAAAAACATCTTACGAATGGACTTGTAGCTATTTTGTTTCCTCTATTCATGTACCTCTTATTTACTAATTTTCTAAAGATAAATCTACCACAAGGAATATTGCCGTTCTAAAGGAGGGAGCATATGGGATCGATTGAAGGTATTTTAGCTGGTTTTCAAGTAGCCTTAAGTCTTGAAGGGATTATGTTCGTTTTAATTGGGGTTCTCGTTGGAACATTTATTGGTATGCTGCCTGGTCTCGGACCAATTAGTGCTATTGCAGTTATGATTCCAATAACATTTGGAATGGATCCAGCTCCAGCCCTTGTTATGATGGCGGGTGTCTATTATGGTGCGGTATTTGGTGGCTCTACTTCCTCTATTTTATTAAACGCACCAGGTGTATCTGGAGCGGTTGCAACATCTTTTGAAGGGTATCCAATGGCACAGCAAGGAAAAGCGGGAAAAGCATTAGCGATTGCAGCTATTTCCTCCTTCGTCGGTGGTACAATTAGTGTTGTATTACTTATGATTTTCGCACCGGTCCTTTCAAGTGTAGCGATATCGTTTGATCCGCCGGCCTATTTTGCATTAATGTTCTTAGGTCTAACCGCTATTACGAGTTTATCAGAAGGCTCTACTATTAAGGCGTTGATTTCAGCTGTAATTGGCTTTATGGTTGTAACGATTGGGATTGATGCACAAACTGGGACCCAACGTTTTACATTTGGAAATGTTAATTTACTAGAGGGGATTGACTTTTTAGTTATTGCTCTTGGACTATTTGCGCTTGCTGAGGTTTGTACACTGATTATTAAGCGGAAGGATTTATCCTTTGATAATAAACATAAGCTAGGAAGTCTAAAGGTTACGAAACAAGAATTTAAAGAGATGAAAGGACCGATGACGAGACAATCTTTTCTAGGCTTTGTTCTCGGTGTCCTACCAGGTGCCGGAGCAACGATTGCTTCCTTTATCGGTTATATTACTGAAAAACGTCTTTCTAAAAAGCCAGAAGAGTTTGGAAAGGGTTCGGTCAGAGGCCTTGCAGCACCAGAAGCAGCGAATAATGCAGCGACAAGTGGTGCGTTTGTCCCGTTATTAAGTTTAGGAATTCCTGGTTCAGGTACAACTGCTGTTATGCTAGGGGCTTTTCTAGTATTGAATGTTCAACCAGGACCACTGTTAATGACCGATCGTCCAGAGATTTTTTGGGGCATTATTGCTAGTATGTATGTCGGTAATGTATTTCTATTAATCTTAAATCTACCATTGATTCCGTACATCTCTAAAATACTAAAAATACCACGCCCATTACTAATCTCCTTGGTCATCATGTTTAGTATTATTGGGGTGTATGCAATTAGTTTTAACACCTTTGATTTGTATATGCTGCTCATATTTGGGGTTATCGGATTCTTAATGCGACTATTCTCCTTCCCGGCACCACCGTTTATTCTAGCATTTATTTTAGGTGGTATGATGGAGCAAGCATTTAGACAATCACTAACCATTTCTAACGGAAGCTATATGGTCTTTGTCAATAGCCCGATAGCGTTAACATTATTAATTCTAGGTTTATTATCATTCCTGTTCCCAATCATAGGGTATTTTCGTCGTAAACGGAAAGAAGTAAGCTAGGGGGTTTTACTCCCCATTATAAGCTCCTCATGACGCTATCCCGAAAGTTAAATCAAGCTTGAAAGGGATTAGTGGCTAAAGGAGCTTTTTGCATAGCTGTCTAATAAAAGATGGAAAACTTTATCTTTTCTAAAAAATAGTCCCATTATATGACAAGGAAGTGTATCATAGTAATCAAAAGAGTTACGAGGAGGATGCCAAAATGAAACCGTTAATTGGTGTGATTACTTCGACAGACCTTGATGGAGATGTATATTATGAAGGAAAAGATAATGTAAATGCTATTTTAAAAGCTGGTGGAGTCCCAGTTTTACTTCCTTACTACGAGCAGGAGGAAGAGGTTACAGCGATAGCAGGGATGATAGATGGACTTTATGCGACAGGCGGATACGATATTGATCCAACTTTGTTTGGGGAAGAACCACATCCGAAGCTTGGGACAATCTTACCAGAACGAGATACATTTGAAATATCGATCATGAAGAAAATGCTGGAGTTGGAAAAACCGATTCTTGGGGTTTGTCGTGGAAGTCAAACATTAAACATTGCATTAGGTGGGGATATGTATCAGGATATTTATGCACAAATTTCAAGTCCGTTACTACAGCACCGGCAGAATGCGCCGAAATACTACGGATCCCATTTTGTTCGGGTTAAGGAGGGTTCCCTTTTGCATCGCTTAACAGGTAAAACGGAACTAAGGGTAAATAGTAGACATCATCAAGCAAATCGAAACGTACGTAATCCCCTTCAAGTATGTGCAACCGCCAGTGATGGGGTTATCGAAGCAATTGAAAGTACAGAACACGAGTTTGTTCTTGCACTCCAATGGCATCCAGAAAATATGTTTATGGCGAATGACACGCCCTCTGCGGCAATATTTAACGGTTTTGTTTCCGCTTGTAAGAAAAACTTGTCTTAAGGGAAATGCGGTAGTGCTGCCAATACTGGCAGGGAAAATGCTTTTGTTAAGATGAATCTAGTCATGCTACAAAGGGAATGTGTAATATTTTTCATATAGAGAAAGGATCATTAAATTGAATATAATCGATACCCATTGTGACGCTTTATTAAAAATACAATATTCCAAAAGACAATATGATAAGAAGCCACTTCAGTTTAAGGACGCACAGGAGTTAAATACGAATCTTGTGTTTCTTAAAAAAGGAAAGGTGAAGGTACAGTTTTTTGCTATTTTTATTATGCCGGACATTCCTGTCGAAGCAAAATGGCAGCAAGCCCTTGAGCAAATTGATATTTTTTATACCGATATTCTTGAAGCAAATCCAGAGATGAAGCATATTAAAGAATGGCAAGATATAAAGAAGTTAAAAGATGGAGAAATCGGTGCAGTATTAACACTTGAAGGGGCAGATGCCTTTGGTAATGATTTAGCAAAGCTCCGACTGCTTTACCGCTTAGGTGTCATGTCCATTGGCCTTACATGGAATAATGCTAATTTATGTGCCGATGGTGTGGAAGAACCTAGAGGTGCGGGACTTACTGCATTTGGTAAAGAGGTTGTCCAATTAAATAATGAGCACGGTGTATTGACAGATGTTTCCCACTTATCTGTGAAAGCTTTTTGGGATGTAATGGAACTAGCAAAATATCCAATAGCAAGTCATTCCAATGCGTATAGCCTCTGTTCACATCCCCGTAATTTAAATAATGAACAGATTAAAGCGATGTTTGAACGGGATGCGATGATTGATGTTGTATTTTGGCCTCCTTTTATTAACCATGAGCGTCAAGAGGGGACTATAGAAGATGTCATTCGCCATATTGACTATCTATGTGAGCTCGGTGGCGTACGGAACATCGGGTTTGGATCAGACTTTGACGGTATCTCATCCTTTATCACAGATTTAGAAGACGCCTCAAAATATCAAAATTTAATAAATGAATTATTAAAACAATATTCAGAGGACGAAGTTAAAGGTTTCGCCTATCGAAATTTTATCAATCGATATGTGAATGTAATTGATTAATGTATTTAGCTTTAATGACTTAAGCTTGCGTCCTGGCGCAGGTGATTCGTGGATAGAAGAGGTGGGGGGAGATGAGCTAATCTGCGGGTACATGGGCCTGAAGTGAGGCGGGGTGCGCCCGATTCGCGGGTACATGAGCCCGAAGTGAGGGGGATGCGCCCGAACCGCGGGTACATGAGCCCGAGGTGAGGGGAGATGAGCCCACCCCGCGGATACATGAGCCCGAAGCAAGGGGAGATGGTCCCACCCCGCGCGAACATGCGCCCAAAGCAAAAGAAGATGGTTCCAATCCGCGGAAACATGAGCCCGAAGCAAGGGGAGATGGTCCCACCCCGCGGGTACATGAGCCCGAAGTGAGGGGAGATGGTCCCACCCCGCGGAAACATGAGCCCGAAGCAAGGGGAGATGGTCCCACCCCGCGCGAACATGCGCCCAAAGCAAAGGAAGATGGTTCCAATCCGCGGATACATGAGCCCAATCCCCAAAAACATGCCCCCAAACCACAAATTACCGCCCCCCCCACCCCACCCAAACTTGCACATTGCACCCCAAACAAATTATCCAAATCTTTTCATGCATAGAAAACCCTTCCAATCATATAATGTTATGTTGTTTGTCATGTGCGTTTATTTGTTTGCATATGATGATATGTGGCCTATTTTTCCTGATTACAGGGAAAATACCGGTGCAATTAATTCATTAGGAGTGAATGCAGCGATGTGTGGGATAACCGGTATTGTGAGTTGGAATAATTTTGTGCGTGAAGAAAAGGAAATACTTCAACGTATGACAGATACGTTGTCATTAAGAGGTCCAGATGATACGAATCTTTGGTTAAATACTTTTGTGGGATTTGGACATAAGCGATTGGCGGTTGTGGATTTAGAAGGTGGGAAACAGCCAATGCAAAAGAAAGCTGGTGGCAATACGTATACACTTGTCTATAATGGTGAGTTATATAATACAGAGGAATTAAGAAAAGAGCTTTTAAATCGAGGTTATACGTTTCAGACAACTTCTGATACAGAAGTATTACTCACTTCCTATATCGAGTGGAAGGAAGAATGTGTAGATTATCTTAATGGAATCTATGCCTTTGGGATATGGGATGATGCCAGACAGCAGCTATTTATGTCACGTGATCGAATAGGGGTAAAACCATTATTTTATTTTGAAGATGAAAGTCGTTTTCTTTTTGGATCGGAAATAAAGGCGATATTGGCTCATGATAGTGTAAAAGCAGAAGTTGATTATAGTGGCTTAGCAGAGATTTTTGGATTAGGTCCATCAAGAACTCCTGGTCATGGGATTTTTAAACATATGAAAGAACTGCGTGCGGGACATTCACTAACCTATTCAAAGGATGGGTTAAAGATATGGCGTTACTGGAATGTGGAGAGCAGAGAGCATACGGATTCTATTGAAGAGACGATTCAGCGTGTAAGAGAACTATTTGTTGATGCGGTACAGCGACAGTTAGTAGCGGATGTTCCGGTATCTACTTTCTTATCAGGTGGTGTGGATTCTAGTGCGATTACCGCCGTAGCATCGGAGTATTTTAAGGAAAATGGGAGAGGGACACTAACTACTTTTTCGATTGATTATGAAGGAAATGATAAACACTTCGTCGCTAGTAAATTTCAGCCTTCCACTGATAAACCATTTATAGACAAAATGGTGCAAGCTTTTGAAACAGATCATCATGACGAGATAATTTCTGGGGAAGAGTTGGCGCATTACTTAAAAGAAGCGGTTATACTACGTGATCAACCAGGAATGGCAGATATTGATTCGTCTTTACTTTGGTTCTGTAAGCAAGTGAAGAAGCATACGACGGTAAGCTTATCTGGTGAATGTGCGGATGAGATATTTGGTGGATACCCGTGGTTCCATGACCCGGATTCGGCGGAGGACGGCTTCCCATGGGTACGTTCCCTGGATTCTAGAATTGATTTATTAAAGCCAAAATGGCAAGAAAAGCTTGATTTAAAAACATATGTCCATGACCGGTACCGGGAAACCATTGAAGAAACGCCTCGATTAGATGGGGAAGGGAAGCAGGATGCAAGAAGAAGAGAATTATTCTATCTAAATATGCATTGGTTTATGCAACAGCTTCTTGATCGGAAGGATCGGATGAGTATGGGGGCGAGTTTAGAGGTTCGGGTTCCGTTTGCTGATCATCATTTAGTAGAATACGTTTGGAATATTCCTTGGGAGATGAAGATGTATAATAATCGAGAAAAAGGAATTTTGCGTAAGGCTTTAGAAGGAGTATTACCAGATGAGATTTTATACCGTAAGAAAAGTCCTTATCCAAAGACCTTCCAGCCTGAATATACACAGCAAGTAATAAACTGGATGAAGGAAATACTTTCGGATAAGGATGCACCATTATTCGAATTTCTAGATAAAAAGAAGGTTGAAGCAATTGTTCAAAGCGAAGGAAAGGAATTTAAAGATCCTTGGTATGGTCAATTGATGAAGGGACCACAACTGATTGCTCATCTGTGTCAAATTGATTATTGGTTAAGGACATATCAGGTTAACATAACGGAATAGCTAGTAAAAAAAGTGAATCATCTTTTAAAATGGTTCACTTTTTTTATAAAGAAAATGAACCAAGCCATCCTATGAGAAAATAAACGCATCCACTTTATGTACCACAAGACAAGAATTTTCTAATAAACAAGGACGAGCTACTACATGTTAGAGGCGGATCCTTTTCCTTTGTTAGGAAAGTCGCTCTTCCCGAAAGTTAATTCGACAAGATTCGAGCAATACGTTATACATTCTACATGTATGATGAAAATATAGTCGAAATAGGAGTTAAGTAATCATAAAATAAAATGAATAAATAATTTACTGATTATTGAAAATAGTAGTACGAGATGGTATAGTTGACTTAGAATCTGTAATCGCTTACAAATAACATCCATCAATTATAAAGGAGTGGTTCATGTGAGTAACAAAGCGGTAGTTTATCTGAAGCCTGGTGAGGTGGAGGTACGGGATATTGGCTATCCGGATTTAGTACTACGAGACGGTCCTGGTGTAAACCCACTGAATGTTGGGAGAAAATGTAATCATGGGGTTATTTTGAAGGTTATTACAACGAATATTTGTGGTAGTGACCAGCATATGGTGCGTGGTCGTACTACTGCTCCTAGTGGATTGGTTTTAGGACATGAGATTACTGGTGAAGTAGTAGAAGTTGGTAGCGATGTTGAATTTATTAAGAAGGGTGATATTGTCTCCGTACCGTTTAATATTGCCTGTGGTCGTTGTGTAAATTGTAAAAGTCAGGATACCCATATTTGCTTGAATGTAAATCCGGACCGTCCAGGATCTGCTTATGGCTATGTAGATATGGGAGGATGGGTTGGTGGACAATCCGAATATGTCATGGTACCATATGCGGATTTCCAATTACTAAAGTTCCCTGACCGTGAGCAAGCATTAGATAAAATCCTAGACTTAACAATGTTATCGGATATTTTCCCAACTGGATACCATGGAGCGGTAAGTGCTGGAGTCAAAATGGGCTCTACCGTATATGTTGCTGGAGCTGGACCGGTAGGATTAGCTGCAGCACATTCAGCCCAACTATTAGGTGCATCTGTAGTTATTGTTGGTGACTTAAATGAGGCTCGTCTAGAACAGGCAAGAAGTTTCGGATGTGAAACTATTAATCTACGTGAGCATGATAATTTAGGAGAGCAAATTGCTGAGATTCTAGGGGTTCCTGAAGTAGATTGTGCTATTGATGCAGTAGGATTTGAAGCTAGTGGTCATGGTAAAAATGCCGGCGAAGCGCCAGCTACCGTACTTAACTCCATTATGGGTATTACGAAAGCAGGTGGAAGGCTAGGTATTCCGGGACTATATGTAACAGGGGATCCTGGTGCAGTGGATGATGATGCGAAAGATGGTACATTAAAAATTCGCTTTGGACTTGGATTTGCAAAGGCACATATTTTTGTAACGGGTCAAACACCAGTAATGCGTTACAATCGTGATCTAATGAAAGCAATACTTAGCGGAAGAGCTCAAATTGCCAAAGCGGTAAATGCAACATTAATTTCTATTGACGAGGCACCAGATGGTTATAAGCAATTTGATGGAGGCGTTTCTCGTAAATTTGTTATTGACCCTCATGGTTCGGTGAAAAATCGTGTTTCTGCTTCTGCTAGTGCCCATGCAGAATAAGAAATAGATTAGTATATCTAGCAAATTGAAGCCTACACTTACAGGAAAAGGAAAGTGTAGGCTTTTTTTAGCTAATAATTAGCGAAAATAGTTTCACACCTCTCCAAGAAAAAGTAGCTGTATCGATGTAGGTTTTTCTTAAGATAATGACATGTTCATTAGATTAATAGAATATAGTTAAAATAGGAAATTTGGTTCTAGTTTACTCTCCTAAACAGGCCAAATTTCCTGTTGTAGGACTTATAAACTGAAAAAGGGGTGTTGGGTAAGATGTCAGAGTTTATGGCGGAATTAATTGGCACGATGATTTTGGTCATTTTTGGTGGAGGAGTTGTTGGGGGCGTTGTATTGAAAAACTCCAAAGCAGAAGGCGCCGGTTGGATAGTTATTACGATTGGATGGGGTCTTGCAGTAACGATGGCAATTTATGCTGTAGGTAGTATTTCAGGAGCACATGTCAATCCGGCAGTAACAATTGGTTTTGCTTCTGTTGGAGAGCTTGAGTGGGCTAAGGTTCCATTATTTGTAACAGCCCAAATGCTAGGGGCAATCATAGGTGGTGCTATTGTATATTTAACATATATTGCGCATTGGCGTAAAACGGATGACCCTGCGACTAAGCTTTCCGTATTCTCGACCGCACCAGCAGAGCGTAGCATGTTTGCAAACTTCTTAACGGAGACAATCGGTACATTTGTTTTATTATTAGGCCTAATGTTTATCGGGGCAAATGAATTTACGGAGGGGCTAAATCCGTTAATTGTTGGTCTGTTAATTGTTGCAATCGGAATGTCTTTAGGTGGTCCTACGGGCTATGCGATTAATCCTGCGCGTGATTTAGGACCAAGAATTGCTCATGCGTTATTACCTATTGCTGGTAAAGGGGACTCTGATTGGGGCTATTCCTGGATACCAGTGCTTGGGCCAATCTTTGGTGGTGTTTATGGGGCAGTTTTCTATCACGCCATATTCCAAGGAAACTTTTCTGTATTATTTTGGATTATGAGTGGATTAATGTTACTTGTTATTGTAGGGGCAGTGAATGAAGATTTTAAAAAACAAGGAGCAAGTAGAAGTCAGACTAACAAAGAAGCGGTATAATAGTCATTATTAGGGAGGGATATCTTGATGGAAGAGAAATATATTTTAGCCTTAGACCAAGGTACAACAAGCTCAAGAGCGATATTATTTAATCATAGGGGAGAAATTGTAGAAACAGCTCAGCGGGAGTTCGAACAGTTTTTCCCGAAACCAGGTTGGGTAGAACATGATGCAAATGAGATTTGGACTTCGATATTAGCGTGTATTGCGGAGGTACTGAGAAAAGCGGATGCTGATCCAAGTCAGGTAGCAGGAATCGGTATTACGAATCAACGTGAAACAACGGTTGTATGGGATAAGAATACAGGAAAACCAGTCTATAAAGCGATTGTTTGGCAATCTCGTCAAACTGCAGATATATGCAACGAATTGAATGAAAGGGGTTACAATGAGGTATTTCGAGATAAGACGGGACTATTAATTGATGCTTATTTCTCAGGAACAAAAGTAAAGTGGATACTTGATCATGTGGAAGGCGCACGGGAAAAGGCGGAGAATGGTGATCTTTTGTTTGGAACCATTGATACATGGTTAGTGTATAAGCTTTCCGGTGGAAAAGCCCATGTAACAGATTATTCGAATGCATCCCGTACATTAATGTTTAATATTTATGAGCTAAAATGGGATGATGAATTGTTAGAAATCTTAACCGTTCCTAAATCAATGCTTCCAGAGGTTCGTCAGTCATCTGAAGTTTATGCCCATACCGTAGATTACCATTTCTTCGGTCATGAAGTTCCGATTGCTGGAATTGCAGGGGATCAGCAGGCAGCGTTATTCGGGCAAGCTTGCTTTGAAACAGGTATGGCAAAAAACACGTACGGTACTGGCTGCTTCATGCTTATGAATACGGGGGAAGAAGGCGTGAAGTCAGAACATGGTCTTCTGACAACATTAGCATGGGGTGTTGATGGAAAAGTAGAGTATGCCTTAGAAGGTAGTATCTTTGTTGCGGGTTCTGCAATTCAGTGGCTACGGGATGGGCTACGAATTATTAAGAATGCTCCAGAAAGTGAAGATTATGCTTCAAAGGTTGAGTCGACTGATGGGGTATATTTAGTACCAGCATTTGTCGGACTCGGTACACCGTATTGGGATAGTGATGCACGTGGAGCGGTGTTTGGTTTAACTCGTGGCACATCAAAAGAACACTTTATTCGTGCTACATTAGAGTCGCTAGCCTACCAAACAAGGGACGTGCTGGATGCGATGATTGCAGATTCTGGAATTGAATTAAAAACTTTGCGTGTCGATGGCGGCGCGGTTAAGAATGATTTCTTAATGCAGTTCCAAAGTGATATCTTAGGTGTACCAGTAGACCGCCCAGTCGTACAAGAAACAACAGCACTAGGGGCAGCATATCTTGCAGGGCTTGCTGTGGGTTATTGGAAGGATAAAGAAGAAATCGCTAAGCAATGGCAAATTGATAAAACATTTGAAAACCAAATGGATGTAGAGGAAAAAGATAATTTATATGCCGGTTGGCAAAAGGCCGTGGCAGCTACAAGAGAATTTAAACGATAATAGATTTGGCCCTAACGAATGAACCGCTAGGGCCATTCATACTCTTTAGAGACAAAGGGGGAACGCTAGGTGAAGAAGATAATCAATGATGCCAATCAAGTCGTACAAGATATGGTGGACGGACTAATCGCTGCATATCCCACTACATTAAAGCAAGTGCCTGAAACATTTGTAGTAGTGAGAAAGGATGCACCGGTAAAGGGAAAAGTGGCTATTGTTAGCGGTGGTGGTAGTGGACATGAGCCTGCCCATGCTGGATATATAGGAAAGGGAATGTTAGATGCTGCGGTTTGTGGTGAGGTGTTTACATCACCAACACCTGACCAAGTGTTGGAAGCAATAAAAGCAGTAGATGGTGGGGCAGGAGTATTATTAGTAATTAAAAACTATACCGGTGATGTGTTGAATTTTGAAATGGCTGCAGAACTCGCAGAAATGGAAGGTATTCAAGTGGAGAAGGTCATTGTTAACGATGATGTTGCTGTGGAGGATAGTTCATTTACTACAGGACGACGTGGTATAGCTGGAACTATTTTTGTTCATAAGCTTGCAGGAGCAAAGGCTGCATCTGGCGCAAGCTTGGAAGAGGTGAATTCTGTTGCAGAAAAGGTAGTAGCCAATGTCCGTTCCATGGGGATGGCTTTGACGCCTTGTACGGTTCCTGCAGCAGGAAAACCAAGCTTTCAGCTAGCGGAAGATGAGATGGAAATAGGGATGGGAATCCATGGAGAGCCGGGGATTAATCGTGGATTAATAGCTAGTGCCGATGAAATTGCTACGACGTTAACAGAGAAAATTCTGGAAGACTATGATTTTTCTGGTGAGGTAGCTGTATTAGTAAATGGGTTAGGTGCAACACCGGAAATGGAACTCTATATCGTGAATAAAAAGGTTCATGCCCTTTTAGCGGATAAGGGGATTAGCATTTATAAAACATTTGTAGGCGAATATATGACATCATTAGAAATGGCAGGATGCTCTGTATCCCTACTAAAATTAGACGAGGAATTAAAGGAATTACTAGATGCAGAGTCATTAGCTCCTGCATTTCGGATCTAGGAAGGGACTGATTCCATGGAACTAAATGTAGAAGATATGATGAAGTGGTTCGAGTTAGCAAATGAAAAAATCCAACAAAATAAAGCATACTTAACAACACTAGATCAACCAATTGGTGATGGCGACCATGGAATTAACATGGCTAGAGGATATCAAGAAGCTGTGCTTGCATTACAGGCTAAAGCGTATAACGCTCCTTTTGAGGTGTTGAAGGATGCTTCCATGGTATTATTGTCCAAAGTTGGAGGTGCATCTGGTCCATTATATGGTTCGGCTTTTTTGAAAATGTCTATGGCAGTTAAAGCGAAAGAGGTACTGAATCTTCAAGATTTAGCTAATGGTTTAGAAGCAGGACTTACAGGGCTTAAGCAACGCGGGAAATCTGAGATAGGGGAAAAGACACTTATTGATGTATGGGGACCCGTTGTAGACTATTTTCATAAAGCCGGTTTTCAGCCAGACGGTCTCACGGAATCGGCACGAAAAGCAATGGAAAATACCAAGGATATAATGGCTACAAAGGGCAGGGCAGCCTATTTTAAAGAAAAATCTATTGGTCATATTGATCCCGGATCTGCTTCTTCTTATTTTATTTTTGAAGCTTTGGCAGAAGTGATAAAGGAGAAGGAATAGATGAGTTATGTTGGCGTTGTACTGGTTTCCCATAGTTTAAAGCTAGTTGAAGGATTACAGGATATTATTCGTCAAGTCATTCAGGAGGTTCCAGTAGAAATAGCTGGTGGAACAGAAGAAGGTGATATTGGCACGAGTGTAGAAAAGGTCTTGGCAGCTCTTGAAAAAGCGGATACTGGTAGAGGAGTAGTCCTCTTCTATGACCTTGGTAGTGCTAAAATGAATGCCGAGGTCGCATTGGAATTGGCGGAGTCTACTGTAAAAATCGTTGATGCACCATTAGTGGAGGGTTCATATGTTGCGGCAGTAGAATCCAATATGGGGAAATCGTTGGAAGAGGTATATGAAGCGGTGATGAAAGAGTTTTGATCATAATCCTGGCCAGACCGTTTCAGGTCTGGCCTTAGTTATTAATATGGAATGTATTCATCTAACACTTCATCATAGTAATACCACAAGCCGTCATTCTCATCATAGTATGTCCATGCATCTAGGTAACCATCATAGTAATACCATATATCCTCTACTTCATCATAATAACTCCACTCACCAGTATCTTCATCAAAATAGATATTTTCATCGAAATAGCCATCCTCTGACCATTGCTCCTCAAAATCATCATCGTACTCTTCATCATACCAGTAATCGTAATAAGTGTCATCATCACCAAAGTATTCCCAAAGAGCATCCCCTAGCTCTGACCAGAAATCTTTATAACCGTATTCCCAATAGTGATAAAACCCTTCATCATCTGAATACTCGCCGCCGTCAAAATAACCATCACTCCAAGAATCATAACGAACACCATCCCCATAATATTGGGCGAGAATCTCCTTCTCTGTCATTGGTTGATTAATCCAAGATTCAATAAGAGAATGAACGGTATACAGTGGAATACTAAACCCAATCATAGCATCCTCTAGACTTTCAGCTGAGTTAATCGCAACAATTTTTTCAGAGGACTTCGAAATAAGTGGCCCACCACTACTGCCAGGTGAGATCGGCGCGGAGATTTGATATAAATTTTCATAGACATAAGAATCAATGACGAAGCTACGATTTTTCCCAGTTATATACCCCATTGTAGCAGTATTTTCTAACCCTAATGGACTACCAAGTGCAATAATTTCCTCTCCAATATTAGAAGAATTGGAGACTTCTAAGTTAAAAGGTTCTTCCCCTATTAAATCTGGTACAAGAATGACTGCAACATCGGTTTCGTTCGAATAACCAATAACCGTACCAGGATACTCTACCCCATTAATTGTCTTAACATATATATCGGTTTCCCCTTCAATGACGTGCGCATTCGTGATTACTGCTCCTTCCGTATTGTATAAGAAGCCCGAGCCTTGACTATATGGTGTAAACACGGTATAAACGGTCTCTTGAGCAGCCGCAATAATCTCGGTTAATTCCCGTTTTTGTTCCTCCTGCAGTTCTTGCTTTTCAATTTCTGGAGCTGTAAACTCTACTACCTGCTCAGGGCCCTTCTCATTCAACTGATTTTCCGTAACAGGTGTCCCAGCGAAAAAGCTATTAGCACTGTTTCCATAAAAATTTGTCACAATAAAAATACTAACCCCAATGGCACCAAATAATAGTAACGATAAAAATATAACAGTAAAAGGACTTAGCTTTTGTACTTGTTTGAACCCACAATAAGAGCAGAATTTTGAGTTTGGCCGTCTCTCTTTCCCACAAGATTGACAGTACATATTCGAACTCCTTCTTTCTTCATAGTAGATACTATTATTATATCATGATTAATTTAATCTTAAGCCTGCTGTTTCATATTTTTATAGATATGGAGATTGGTAATAGTGTATGGGATTGGGGTAGGAGCAGGTGAGTCATGTGACTGAAGGAGGGGATCCCGTGGATGGAGGACATGTGCCCAAGGAGGAGTGAGATGGTCCCGAGGATGGGGAGCATGAGCCCGAAAAGGAGAAAGATAGACCCGAGGGAGGAGAGGATGAGCCCGACAAGAGAAAAGATAGTCCCGAGGGAGGGAAACATGAGCCCGAAAAGGGGAAAGATAGACCCGAGGGAGGAGAGGATGAGCCCGAGAAGGAGAAAGATAGTCCCGAGGATGGGAAACATGAGCCCGAGAAGGAGAAAGATAGACCCGAGGGAGGAGAGGATGAGCCCGAGAAGGAGAAAGATGAGCCCGAGGATGGAGAGCATGAGCCCGAAAAGAGAAAAGATAGTCCCGAGGATGGAGAGCATGAGCCCAAAAAGAGAAAAGATAGTCCCGAGGATGGGAAACATGAGCCCGAGAAGGAGAAAGATAGTCCCGAGGGAGAGGAGCATGAACCCGTAATGGAGAAAGCTGGTCCAACGGTCGGCCCCCCTATACTAAATCAGCTTTAGGTAACCCATAAAATGAATATGTAAGCTACAATTTATACCCTGTTCTACTCTTAAATCGTTTTAAAATGACGGAGCTTTCCACACGTGTGATTCCTTCTACTGAATAAAGCTCTTCGTTAATAAATGTTTCTAATTTTTGGAAGTCCTCTACTAATACGTGCATATGTAACGTACTTGGACCGGTCATTTGATAAATGCTTGCGACATTTGGATTGTCTGCTAAATTTTGTGCGACGGTTTGTAATTGCTTTGGTTCGACATCTACTTCGAAAAACGCTGAAACTTTTTTTCCCATCTTTTCTGAATTAATGACAACAGTAAATTTTTCGATGACGCCTTTATCTTTTAGGTTTTGGATTCGATCTTTTACCGCGACTCGGGATAAGCCTACTTTTTCTGCCAGCTCAACATATGATAAACGTCCATCTTCAGCTAATAGGGATAGTAATTTTTTATCTATTTCATCGTATTTCATTTCTGATCGCTCCCTGAGTAGATATTTTGTTAACATTATAGAAGATGTCTAAACAAAATGAAAGTAAATCATTGTTAAGTTAATTAAAAAGAAAGTGTAAATGAAATTTAACTTTATTATAGAAGATTCCTAGATTGACAGATTAGTTTTTCTTTCGTAATATGATATATAATTTCGAGCATTTATTGGGGAGGGTTTTAGTTGGTTACATTTAATCATCAATCATATCCGTATGCGAACACGAGACATTCTACATATGGAAAAAATGGAATGGTAGCAACATCTCAGCCGCTTGCTGCACAGGCTGGTCTAGAAATTTTGAAAAAGGGCGGGAATGCAATTGATGCTGCAATAGCAACTGCTGCATGCTTAACTGTAGTAGAACCAACCTCTAATGGTATTGGAGGAGATGCCTTTGCCCTTGTTTGGACGAAGGGAGAGCTCCATGGACTAAATGCTAGTGGGAAATCACCAAAGAATATTTCCATTGAAGCTGTAAAGGAAGCTGGGCATAAGGAAATTCCTACTCACGGCTGGATTCCAGTAACGGTCCCAGGTGTTCCGGGCGCATGGGCTGAATTATCAGAGCGATTTGGCAAACTTCCACTGGAGGAAGTGTTAGCACCAGCCATTCGTTATGCTGAGGAAGGATATCCTGTATCACCAACATTAGGGAAGTATTGGAACTTAGCCTATAAAGCATTTAAACAACGCCTAACAGGTGATGAATTCAAGCATTGGTTTGATACGTTTGCACCGAACGGTCGGGCACCAAAGGTTGGTGAGATGTGGTCTTCACCAGGGCACGCAGCTACACTAAGGTCGATTGGTAAAACGAAGGCAGCTTCATTTTACCGTGGTGAGCTAGCTGAGAAGATTGTTCAATTCTCTAAAGAAACTGGCGGCTATTTAACAGCGGAAGATCTTGCTGATTATAAGGCAGAATGGGTTGACCCAATCCATGTGAATTACCGAGGCTATGATGTATGGGAAATCCCGCCTAATGGTCAAGGAATTGTTGCATTACAAGCATTAAATATCTTAAAAGGCTTTGAGTTCCCAGAGAAAGAATCTGTTGATACGTATCATAAACAAATTGAAGCAATTAAGCTAGCTTTTGCTGATGCTGAAAAATATGTTACAGATGAAGCGCATATGAAGGTTACTTCTGAGCAAATATTAAGTGAAGAGTACGCAGAAAAGCGTAGAAGCCTAATTGGTGAAGAAGCACTCCTCCCTGAAGCTGGTGATCCAGCACTAAGTGGTACGGTATACTTAGCAGCGGCTGATGGAGAAGGAAACATGATTTCCTATATTCAAAGTAACTACATGGGATTTGGCTCCGGTATTGTTGTTCCAGGTACGGGAATTGCACTGCAAAACCGTGGACATAATTTCTCAATGGATCCTGAACATGCCAATGCTTTAGAAGGTGGAAAACGTACATACCATACTATTATTCCTGGATTTATGACCAAGGGTGACCAACCAGTTGGACCATTTGGTGTAATGGGTGGGTTTATGCAACCACAAGGACATGTACAAGTAGTGATGAATACTGTGGACTTTGGTTTAAATCCGCAAGCTGCTCTCGATGCACCTCGTTGGCAATGGATGAAGGAGAAAGTCGTTGAAGTAGAAAATCGTTTCCCGCATCATTTAGCACAAGCTTTGGCAGAAAAAGGGCATCAAATAAAAATAGCTCTCGAACCGAATAGTTTTGGCCGCGGGCAGATTATTTGGCGCGACCCTGAAACAGGTGTGTTAGTCGGTGGTACGGAATCTAGAACAGATGGAACAGTTGCAGCTTGGTAATATGAACAGAAAGGTTGTTAAGGTTTAAATGAAAACACAATGGCATTTGTTTTTAGCTTTCTTTCGAGTGGGAATGCTGGGATATGGTGGTGGCCCGGCATCCATTCCACTGATGCATAAGGAAGTTGTGAATACATACAAGTGGATGGATGATGAGGAATTTGGGGATGTATTAGCGATAGCAAATACACTCCCAGGTCCAATTGCTACCAAATTAGCTGGATATATTGGCTACCGAATGTCTGGTTGGTTAGGGATGATGAATGCACTGATAGCAACGATATTACCGACTGTCGTATTATTGATTGTTTTATTATCAACACTAGCATCCTTTAAAGATATCCACTGGGTTAAAGGAATGACCGCAGCAATCGTCCCTGTTGTTGGAATGATGATGGCTACATTAACCTGGCAATTCTTTGATAAAGCAAGAGAAGGGATGGGCTGGATTCGAGCGATATTAATGACTATTGGAACTATTATCTTTTTATACGTGTTAGATATCCACCCAGCAATAATTATTGTCATACTGATAGTTGCTGCTCTGCTTATCCGAGATAAACAACGTGAAAAAGGAGGGGACCGTTAATGTTGCTAACGTATTGGCAAATTTTTATATCCCATTTTATCCCAGGAATCGTTGGCTATGGTGGCGGTCCAGCAGCTATTCCACTAGTTGAAAATGAAGTGGTTGGTAGATATGGATGGATGACCGTTCAGGAATTTAGTGAGGTGTTGGCTTTAGCAAATTCACTACCTGGCCCCATCAATACAAAGATGGCAGGTTATGTTGGATATGAAGTTGGTGGAATAATAGGTGCTTTTATTGCTATTTTTGCCACTGTAGCACCTTCATTAATTATTTTGATTATACTATTGAACTTATTGAACAAATTTAAACATTCTCCTAAAGTAAAACGTATTACATTATTTGTTCGTCCTGTTATTGCAATCTTACTTGGATATATGGCATGGAGGTTCTTCTTTGAGTCGTATGAAGGTATTGGATTGCTCCATACAATTATCCTTGCACTAGCGAGCTACCTCTTAATCGAACGAATTAAAATAAATCCTGCCTTTGTTATTTTAGGTGCATTTTTATATGGTGGATTGTTATTATAACGATAAATTCCTAATAGGAAGGCTTGCTCTTTCTTCCTATTGGCTTTAAAACGAATATACATTTTTCAATCAAAAAAGATGATGAGGCATTGTTCTCATCATCTTTTTATCAAATATATACGCTACTTCACTAATCCTAGTTCCTTCAATCCATAGAATACACCTGCTTCAGCTACAGTCTTCGTTTTAAATTTTGCATACTGAAAAAGTTCCGGATTGGCATTACCCATGGCAAAGCTTGCTCCGACTGTCTCCAGCATCTCTTTATCATTCATTCCGTCTCCAAAGGCGATAGCTGCTTCAGATGAAATCGTTAGATGCTCTAATGCTATTTTAACAGCTTCTCCTTTATTAACAGATTTTCGAATGACATCAAAGCAATGCTCCGCACCATTAACATTTACTTGTGAAAGCCTAATATCATCATCTATTTCGTATAAACTCACTTCTTCAGGCGCTACATTAATTAAGGTTGCACCTAAAATATGTTCGATAATATCCTCATTCATTCGTTTTAGGTTTGATAATGCAAACATTTCAGCGAATTTTTTCAATGGAGGTGAATCTGATGACGTAACGAAATTATCCTCACTGGAATAGAAAATGATGTCATGGCCATGCTCTTCAGCAATTGCTAGATATCTTTTTACAATGGTAGGGTCCATTGGAGCATCTAATATGTTTTTCCCTTTATACATGGCATAGGCTCCATTATAGCCGATGAAAGATTCAATATTTAAATCCGCAGCAAGCTCACTTAATTCGTGGGAAGGCCTCCCAGTTGCTAAGAACACTTCCATTCCTAATTCTTGAACTTGAGCGATCGCTTCCTTTGTCTTAGGATGATACGTATGATCTGGTTTTAAAATCGTGCCATCAATGTCTAAAAATAATACTTGATATGTCATGTCATTCTCCTCTTTATGTAGTAATGACTATAGTGTATCATAGAACGATTAAGGAATCGAAAACAGAGTGTAAAGATAAATAATTGTAATACTATTTTAATATCTTTTATAATAGGGATAACTTAATATTATTTAATTTCTCATAAGGTAGGAGATATAGTTTGATCATTCGAAAATTGCTTAAAGATGAAGTGCCCCCAATTGATTTATTACTACTTGCTGATCCGTCAGAAGAAATGATTATGGGATACTTACAACGTGGAGATTGCTATGTAGCGGAGTTAGATAGTGAAATAGTAGGGGTTTTTGTTTTACTTCCGACAAGACCTGGAACGATGGAGATTGTAAATGTTGCTGTCTCAAAAGAATATCAAAGTAAAGGTATTGGGAAAAAACTTATTCAAGATGCGATTGAAAAAGCAAAAATAGGCGGATATAACGCAGTTGAAATTGGTACTGGTAACTCTAGTATTAATCAACTAGCACTATATCAAAAATGTGGGTTTCGCATAATCGGAATCGATCCAGACTTCTTTATCCGTAATTATTCGGAAGAAATCTTTGAATATGGTATTCAATGTAGAGATATGATTCGCTTAAAGCTAGATTTATAGGGGAAGAGGGGAGCATTAATAGTGAGGAACGATAAAATGGATATAACATTCTCCTTTCAATTAACGAAGGAAAGTACGACAAAGGATGCCTATCAGCTTGGCTTTCTAGAAGCGGATTTAACGATTTTAGTGAATGGCCATGTATTCTTTCACGAACCCTATATAACGATAGCGGAGCTTGGAGTTCAATTAGGTGAATGGATTAAACATGTAAATAATGGTCGCATGATAGATATGAATTATCGATCGATTGATCATGATGAGCCGATCATTAACTTTGTGTATAGGGATCATCATCAATGGAGGCTTACGTCAATTTGGCAAAAATTTAGTGTCGATGAGATTATTCCTACAAACACGTTACTGCAAGCTACGAGTGATTTTTTACATGAATTACACACAGAATTAAATTCAATTAATTACGTTGTAAAACTGGATAAATATTTACCAAGTACATAAGAGAAGGCTTTAGACAAAACTATTTCTAACATAGGATAAACCGAACATGAAAGTTAGCGCATCAAACCCGCCCCGAAATATACTTGCGGTTAGTGCGAAACCGGGAACCCCACGTAAAACTAGAAATCTTCGCGCGATATACGATCAAATTCGCGCGAGAATCATAAAAAAACGCGCGACATTTAGCATAAATCGCGCGACAAAGAAAGTCTCGCGCGATTTATGGGGGAGCCCGCGCGAAATTCATGGGAGCTCGCGCGAAAATAGGAATCCTCGCGCGATTTTTGAGGTAGTTCGCGCGAAAATTAAGTATCGTGGGCGGCTGGTGAGCCTCCTCAGAGCTAAAGCTGTTCCGGGGTCTCAGGCCGTGCCCTTTCCTCCCACAGGAGTCTCCGTATATTTCCGGGTAATGATAGTGATGGTTCGTATTTTATTACCTTTGTTTTCGTTATGTCTCAGCCCTTTTTCCTATTATAAAGCCTTATCATCCACACTATCTAACCATGCTTCTATTGCTTTTACCGTGGATTCGACAGTACCTTCTTCAAATGGAGATTTTAAGTTTGCTGCTTTTACTAATTCTAAGAAAGGTTTAGAACCGCCTAATTTACAAAGCTTCAAATAATCACTCCAAGCTTCTTCACGGTTTTCTCTTGAACGTTTCCAGAATTGGAAGGCACAGATTTGTGCTAAAGTATAATCGATGTAATAAAATGGCACATCATAAATATGTCCTTGGCGCTGCCAAATTGCCCCGGTACTCCAGTACGGCAGATCATCATAATCACGATGTGGTAAATATTTTTCCTCTACTTGTTTCCAAGCTGCTTTTCGCTCTTCAGGTGTCCAGTCTGGATTTTCATAAACTAAATGCTGGAACTCATCAACAGCTACGCCATATGGAAGAAAACGTAATCCACTTGATAGATGGGAATACTTATATTTGTCTGTATCCTCTTGGAAGAACAATTCCATCCATGGCCAAGTGAAGAATTCCATACTCATAGAATGTATTTCAGCAGCTTCATGGGTCGGCCAAATGTATTCTGGGATACCAATACTACGGCTTTGATACACTTGGAAGGCATGACCTGCTTCGTGTGTTAATACATCTATATCTCCTGAAGTACCATTGAAGTTAGAGAAGATAAATGGTGATTGATAATCCTCGATAAAGGTACAATAGCCACCAGATTCTTTTCCTTTTTTCGCTTCAAGGTCCATTAGATTACGTTCAATCATAAAATTAAAGAATTCATTCGTCTCTGGTGACAGCTCTTCATACATCTTTTTCCCATTTTCGATAATCCATTCTGGTGAACCTTTTGGATTCGCGTTTCCTGTTTTGTATTGGAAGCTTTCATCATAGAACTTCAAGGAATCAAGCCCAATGCGTTCTGCTTGTTTTTCATAAAGCTTCGATACTAGAGGTACAATGTATTCTTGTACTTGCTTCCGGTAATTGGCAACCATTTCTGCATTGTAATCAATCCGCATCATGCGAATATAGCCTAATTCTACGAAGTTTTTATAACCAAGCGTGGTCGCGATTTCATGACGAACTTTCACTAATTGATCATAAATGTCATCAAATTTCTCGGCATTTTCCTCGAAGAAGCGTGCAGAAGCTCTAGCACAGTTTTTACGGACTTCACGATCCTTATCCTGTAGGAATGGACCAAGCTGAGCTAATGTGTACGTTTTGCCATTAAATTCGATTTCAGCTGACGCAACTAATTTCGAATACTCGGATGTTAGTTTATTTTCTTTTTGCAGTAGTCCCATTACTTCAGGAGCAAATCCTTTAATCGAGTAATCCGCTATTTCAAATAATTGTGATCCCCATTTTTCCTCTAAATCTGCTCGGAATGGAGTCTTTACTAATTCTTTGTAAAAATCAGTATTTAATTTTTGCACCTCAGGGGAAATCTCATCCCAATAATCACGTTCCTTTTGATAAAATTCATCATTTGTATCAATGGAAGCACGAACGTAAACAAGATTAAATAAAGTGGAAATGTGATTTCGGAAAGCATTGATTGCTTCAATTGCTTCATTCTGTTCTTCTACCGATTTAGCTTTGGTAAAAGCTTCTAATAGCTTGGCAAACTTGTCTTTTTCTTGCTCAAAATCTGGTCTTTCGTATGTATAATTTTCAAACGTTAGCATATAAATTCCCCCTTAAAATTAATGAAATCAAATTTCTATTATAGTGTACACTATTTGGGAGGAAATGAAGACTTTTTTGGTTGGAAGAATGTGAATATTTGTTTTTCAATGTTGATAGCGAATGCAGGAAAGGGAAAGGGGTTTTCTTAAATACTAAATCTCGTTAATTTTACATTTCACCATCATGATTTATTTTTCAAATAATGTGGATGATATGTTAATATGGAAATATAAGGAATTAAAAATAGATTAAATAAACTGCCTTGTTACGGGAAGGATTATTGAAAAGACATTTAGTATTAAAACGGAGGGGTAAAGTAATGGGTAATAACAAGTTTGTAGTTCTGTATTTGTTACTATTTGTTGGTGTTTTGGGTCTACTAAACATGGTATTAGGATTCACCGACTTCTCTTTTATCAAAACCATTTTATTTATTGGCGGCATTATTTTACTTTATATTGCTATACATAAGCAAAAGTCAAAACCTCAATATGTAGAAGCAAGATAATTTTTGAGCGAACCGCATGAAACAGATGTATTATGAAAAGCACAGATCTTTGTTCTGTGCTTTTTTCGTTTTACCATAAGTTTATCGATTAAAGTTTCTATGTTGTTACCTCTAGGTAAAT
Source organism: Ornithinibacillus proteolyticus (assembly GCF_039581225.1). Taxonomy (NCBI): domain Bacteria; kingdom Bacillati; phylum Bacillota; class Bacilli; order Caryophanales; family Bacillaceae; genus Ornithinibacillus; species Ornithinibacillus proteolyticus. The sequence goes on from NZ_JBCPXV010000017.1 coordinate 73,774, forward strand.
AGGAAAAGGAGGGGCTGCTATTATAGATTCAGGGATAGACCACCAGTTAATACTGATGGTCTTGTTACATCATGCTGCTACAGCCTTATTTTTATTTTCCGATTGATCCACTACTACACTTGCCGTGGCATCTCCCATCACATTAACCGCTGTACGAATCATATCTAAAATACGGTCAATTCCAGCAATTAGCGCAATGGCTTCAAGTGGGAGATTAACGGCTGCTAGTGTCATGGTTAGCATAACCATACCTGCACCAGGAACACCTGCTGCACCAATAGAAGCTAAGGTTGCTACAAGAGCAACAATTAGAAGTTGCCCGATAGATAGCGATTGGCCAAAGTATTGGGCAGTAAACATAACAGCTATCCCTTGATAAATTGCAGTTCCATCCATATTAATGGTAGCACCTAATGGCAAGACAAAGCTGGAGGTCTCTTTTGATACACCAAGATTTTCTTGTGTGTTTTTCATGGTAACAGGAAGTGTGCCTGAGCTGCTACATGTTGTAAATGCTACTGTTACGGCGGGGAGTATGCCTTTTAAAAACTGTAAGGGACTCATTTTTCCTAATGTTTTAAGAGCAATAGAGTAGATTACGACGATATGAAGCACACTAGCAATTAATATGGCGATTATTAACTTCATTAATGGCATTAAGACATCAAGACCGTATTGCCCGACAATTGGAGCAAGTAAGCCAAAGACACCAAGAGGAACTAGCTTCATTACGACTGCGGTAATTTTGTACATTACTTCAGCAAGCCCATCGAAAAATCGTTGTACAGGTGCTGCCTTATCACCTGCCAGTGTAATACCTAGTCCTAGAAAGATAGCGAAAAAGATAATTTGTAAAATGTTAGCGGTTGCAAGTGATTCAATGGGATTCGTAGGAATAATATTTAGCAGTGTATCCATCACACTTTGTGTTTCACCTGATGGGATATTTTCTTCGTTTAGACTTACATCAACCCCTGTTCCTGGAGATAGTAGGAGTGCAACTATTAGACCGATGGTAATCGCAAAAAAACTAGTCACAAGGTAAAAGGAGATGGTTTTCCCACCTAATCTACCGAGTTTCTTCATACTACCAGCACTCGTTACACCAACTATAATCGTGGCTAAGATTAATGGTACGATAATGAAACGGATGAGACGTAAGAATAAATCTCCGAGTGGCTGAACATATGCCGCCCTATCACCTAATAGCAACCCAACTATAATAGCTAATACAAAAGCAACAAGTAATTGCCATAAAAAACGGTTTTTCATAAATAAATACTCCTTTCTTTTGGTATGTTAAACAAGAAAACCTTATCAAGGTTAACTAAAATAACGATTGTTTATAACTATTCAAATTTTTCGGAAAATATATTAGTGAAACATAAAAAATTTACGATACTAATATAAATAGGTAATAAAAGTGAGGTGTACACATGTTAGTTCAAACGGTTATAACTATTGGCGCGATCTTGGCTGTAATTGGCATTGTTTTAGGGTTTGTATTGTTAAAAATGACCGGAGGCGAGGGGTATGTACCTTATTACCCAAGTGCCCTTCTTGCTTTAGCGGGGATAGTGTTTGCTTGTATTGCTGCTCCGATGAACATCATGGTAAGAGAGGTTGGACTAGGGGGATGGGCAATAGCAGCTCTTTTTGCAGCAGCTATTAGCTTTATCGTTACTAGTGTTAGCCATGCCTTTCAAATTCATGATAACGAAGCTTAAAAAAACATCGCACAGTGTAATGAACTGTGCGATGTTTTTCTTTATTTCAGATATGTTTTTCCATCTCGTTGTTCTATTTTTCCTTCTTTCATTAGCTTACCTAAAGCTCGTTTAAAAGCTGCTTTACTTATATTAAATGTCCCTCGAATGTCTTCAGGATCACTTTTATCACTGAATGGAATTACACCATCATGTTCCTCTAAATGAGTTAAAATTAAATCAGCATCCTCAATCATTCCATGCTGTTTGAGCGGGCGAAGAGAAACATTTAATGTACCGTCAAAGCGAACTTCAATCACTCGTCCTTCGACAAGCTCACCTAAACGAGGCTCGGTTTTTCGCTCGGTATGATGGATGAATCCACGATAATGTTCAGTTGTCAGTATGGTTGTACCTTCTCTGCTCGTATGATAAACACGACCAGTAACCGTTTGATTTAGTAATGATTCAGGTGCATGCTCAAATTCTCTTTGCATGACGCCTTCTGTTGCGGGAATGGCCAATAATCTTCCTTTTCTATCCTTACCTAAAGTTACAAAAAGCATATCTTCTTCTTTAGGCCAAACATTTTCAAATAATGGTAAGTCATCCTTAGAGACTAAAAATTCCTTTGTCGTCCCAATATCAACAAATACTCCTAAATTAGGAAGAACACTAACAACCTTTGCCCATCCGTATTGATCCATAACGACTTCTGGAAGCATAGTAGTTGCCGTTAAATTGCCTTTTTTATCTTGATATAAGAAAACATTTACATCTTGCTCGACTTCTAATGCTGTTTCTGTTTCATTATGGTGTAAAAGCGCCTCTGTCATATCCTTTTTTAGTACGTAACCACTATCAATTTTGCGATCAACTGTCATTGTTTGAATTGTACCAATTTCCATTTACGCAAACCCTCTTTCTTATATGTATTGGAAAAGGGATACCCAAGTTATAGGGTACCCCTTATATTTCTAAAGTAACACATCGTTTATTTATATTTTATCCCAATTTGTTTTGGGTGGGAAATTCAATTCATAATTAAGATTTATCATTCGTTGTCTTATTCGGTAACGCTTCCGAATTTCATAGAATTTCACTTTAACCGCGGTAAATTTTCCACTGGATTGTTTAGCTTTTGCCAAAAGCAAGGAATCAATCCGATGTCTTCTAACTTAAGCAACGTAAGCCCTACCTGCTCTTACGTCCTTGCGACCCCTTAGTCGCGCCAGTGTGAATAAGCATCAACAAAAACATTGTAGAATGCCAGATTCGAATGTTACTTTAGTAACTAGTTCATTATGGCATATATTACTGTAATTGTCAAATTGAGCTCTTAGCTTGATTGAGTCAAGTATTTGTGGGAGATTTTTAAAGTCCCTTATTTTGTATTGTTTTAATTCCAAATTTGACAACGGTTTCAGATTTATATCTTTCCATCTGTTTCCGCTTTTTTACTTTTTTAAATT
>NZ_JBCPXV010000018.1:0-71779 GCF_039581225.1 Ornithinibacillus proteolyticus
TTTCTCTGGTTGATATTTACAATGAACATCATTCCCAAAGGGAATAATCATGGAGGAGCCGTATGCGATGACCCGCACGTACGGAACTGCGAGAGGCGCATGAGTGATTCATGCGCCTACTCTATTTCTAGGAAATTTGATACGGGGAAAATTAACCGCTTGTAGGGCTGGGATTTTAGATGAAATGAGTAAGGTATGATTCACGAAATAAAATGGGAGATAAACCTGAATCGAGTGAAGATGCCCCCGATAAACTGAAAGATGAGCCTGCTCCTGGGCTAGATAGTCCCAATAAACTGAGAGATGAACCCACTCCTAGCCCAGATGCTCCCACTAAGTCGAAAGATGAGCCCAACCCGAAGCTAGATAGTCCCACTAAGCCGAAAGATGAGCCCAACCCGAAGCTAGATAGTCCCAATAAACCAAAAGATGAGCCCAATCCCAGGCTAGATAGTCCCGATAAACCAAAAGATGAGCCCAACCCGAAGCTAGATAGTCCCAATAAGCCAAAAGATGAGCCCAACCCGAAGCCAGATGCTCCCAATAAAGGAGAAGATGAGCCCGCCCCCCGGCCAGATAGTCCCGATAAACCGAAAGATGAGCCCGTCCCCAGGCCAGATAGCCCCAAAAAACCAAAAGATAAGCCCGTCCCGAGTGAAGATGCTCCCAATAAAGGAAAAGATGAGCCCAACCCGAAGCCAGATGCTCCCAATAAAGGAGAAGATGAGCCCGCCCCCCGGCCAGATAGTCCCAATAAACCAAAAGATGAGCCCAATCCCAGGCTAGATAGTCCCACTAAGCCGAAAGATGAGCCCAACCCGAAGCCAGATGCTCCCAATAAAGGAGAAGATGAGCCCGCCCCCCGGCCAGATAGTCCCAATAAACCAAAAGATAAGCCCAGCCCCAGCCCAAATACTCCCAAAAAACTAAAAAATAAATCCACCCCGCCCCAAGACAGTCCAAATCCAGTCCTATACCCCGCCCCCAGTTCACCTAAACTAATTTTTACTACTTTTTTCCTAATTTGCAGTTTTATGTAGAAATTTGTGGTATTATATTATATAAGTAGCATTGTGTTTTCTAAACAAGTGCGGAAAGTTTCTTACGAGGAGGATTTTGATGTTTTCAAGGGATATTGGGATCGACCTTGGGACTGCCAATGTGTTGATACATGTTAAGGGAAAAGGAATTGTATTAAATGAACCATCGGTAGTTGCTATGGATCGAAATACAGGCAAAGTACTTGAGGTCGGAGAAGCAGCGAGACGTATGGTTGGACGGACACCAGGAAATATAGAAGCTATTCGCCCACTTAAGGATGGGGTTATTGCTGATTTTGATGTAACAGAAGCAATGTTAAAATATTTTATTAATAAAATCAATGTAAAAGGGTTTCTTTCAAAGCCTAGAATGCTTATTTGCTGCCCGACAAATATTACAAAGGTAGAGCAAAAAGCGATAAAAGAGGCAGCGGAGAAGTCCGGTGGTAAAAAAGTATACTTAGAAGAAGAGCCAAAGGTTGCGGCTATTGGTGCTGGGATGGAAATTTATCAGCCTAGTGGGAATATGGTCGTGGACATTGGTGGCGGTACGACAGATGTAGCCGTTCTTTCCATGGGTGATATTGTAACCTCAGAGTCGATTAAAATGGCTGGGGATAAATTTGATGTAGAAATACTTCAATACATAAAGCGTAAATACAAGCTTCTAATTGGTGAGCGTACAGCAGAAGATATTAAAATTAATATTGCAACAGTATTTAAAGATGCTCGCCAGGAAGAAATGGATATTCGTGGGCGTGATATGGTAAGTGGACTTCCACGTACGATCACGGTTCGTTCTAATGAAATTGAAGAGGCACTTCGCGAGTCAGTGTCGTTAATTGTACAGGGTGCGAAGTCTGTTCTTGAACGTACACCACCTGAATTATCTGCAGATATTATTGATCGAGGTGTTATCTTAACTGGTGGTGGTGCACTAATCCACGGTATAGATCAGTTATTAGCAGAAGAATTGAAGGTACCAGTGTTCCTAGCAGAAGAGCCGATGCACTGTGTGGCAAAAGGAACTGGAATTATGCTTGAAAATATTGATAAAGTAGAACGTAGAAGTATCGTTTAATTTTTTGGTAGATAGAGAAGTGTAAAAAGCTTTTCCGGCAGTATATTCGTTAAAAAAGAGCGAATGAGTTTTTCTACTAAAGAAGATATGAGCTCGTTGAAGTTTATGCGAGAGCGCATCACAGATTTCGTACGCATAAGGGGAGGCGTAATGGTAATGCTAAGAGGATTTTATACTGCTGCAAGTGGAATGATTTCGATGCAAAGACAACAGGAAGCTTTAGCGAATAATATTTCCAATGCTAATACTCCTGGTTACAAGGCAGATCAAGCGACGCTACGAGCATTTCCTGAGATGCTAATGTACCAAATGGGGCAAGAGACGCTCCCAACCAAGCAACCGAAAAACCTACCAGTTCAAAATCCGATTGGATCTTTAAACACAGGTGTTTATGTGCAGGAATATGTGCCAGATTTTGTTCAAGGTGCTTTAAGAGAGACTGGAGTTTCCACGGATCTTGCATTAATTGATGGTGTATTTCCTGATGAGACTGGAAGCATCTTTTTCACCGTGCAAAATGAAAATGGTGAGCCACGTTATACAAGAAACGGTAATTTTACGGTTGATGGACAAGGATTCCTAGTAACAACGGAAGGATATTATGTTCTGAATCAAGCCGGCAACCCGATTCAAACGAACGGGATGGAATTTACCGTGACACCTGATGGGCAGCTTCAAGTAGGTGGGCAACAAATCCAGCTTGGAATTGCATATACACCGGATGCCAATCAGTTAGCTAAGGAAGGAAATGGCCTTTATAATGGGGAAGCAGGACCAGTACCTGCTGGGGCTACGTTCTCTGTTCAACAAGGCTTTCTAGAACAGTCTAATGTTGATTCGGCACAAACGATGACGCAAATGATGGAAGCTTATCGCACGTTCGAAATGAATCAACGCGTATTAAAAGCATATGATGAAAGTTTAGGAAAAGCAGTAAGTGAGATTGGGCGAATTGGATAATTACCAGTGGAGAAGGAGGGAACGTCATGTCTAGGTCTATGATTCAAGCAGCAGTAACCATGAATCAACTCCAACAAAAGATAGATGTCATTGGGCATAACGTGGCAAATAGTCAGACGACTGGATATAAAGCAAGACAAGCTGAATTTTCTTCCTTGTTGTATCAACAAATTAATAATTTGAATGATCCAGCGAACGCTGAAGGCAGATTAACACCGGATGGAGTACGTGTCGGATCGGGTGCAAAGCTTGGTTCCATTAATATTGATTTATCTGTTGGTTCTCTTCAAGAGACTGGTCGTGCCTTAGATATTGCATTATTGCAGCCAAATCAATTATTCCAAGTTTCGGTAACGGAGAATAACGTAACAGAAACACGTTATACAAGAGACGGTTCATTTTATCTAAGTCCAATTGCGAATAACCAAGTCATGCTGACAACAAAAGATGGTGCCCCTGTACTAGGAACAACAGGTCAAATCATTTTTGAAAACGGATTTGATGATATTCAAATTGCAGATAATGGATTAATTACTGTAAAACGAGGAATGAATACGGAAGTCGTTGGGCAATTAGAAGTAGTCGAAGCGGTTAGACCAAGACTTTTAGAGGCAACTGGCAATAACAATTTCCGCTTACCAACAGATTTAGCGGCACTTGGATATAATCAGGCAGAAATTATTCAAGAGGTACCAGCACAGTTGAAAAGTGGTACTTTGGAAACATCGAATGTTAATATGGGTAAGGAATTAACAGATCTAATCACGGCACAACGTTCCTATCAATTTAATGCAAGAACAATTTCCATGGGCGATCAAATGATGGGATTAGTAAGTCAACTACGTTCGTAATCCAAATTGAGGATTGACGTGTGTATCCAGAATAACTTATATTTAGATAAATAATGATTTGTATGGAAATAGGTGAACCAAGTTATGACCACAACGAACCAAGTGGAGAAATCGAATGAAGAAAAATCTACTAGAAGCAGGCGTTTGGAAGTAACCGCAGAAGAAAAAAGTGGTGCAAAGAAAAATGGCACAGCGGAAAAAAAACAATCCAAACCACCGGTAAGTAAAGAGGAAAGTTCTTCTAGTAAAGAAGCTTCTACTGCAAAAGAGCAACGGAGGAAGAGGTCTGCTAATGCCGAAGCGGAGTTAGATGAAACGTTACAGCAGACTAGGAAACAACAAAAGAAAAAGCAAAAAGAAGAAAAACGTAAGAATAAAAAGCCAAGACTACGTATTTTTCCAATTTGGTTACGTCTTATTGTTGTTGCAGGCCTTAGTGTAGTTGCTTTTGCCGCAGGATTAATGATTGGTTATGGCATAATAGGTGATGGGGAACCTGGTGATGCATTAAAATGGGAAACTTGGCAGCATATAATTGATATTGTGAAAAAAGAAAACTAATGAATTGGACCTGTACTACGGATAAGTACAGGTTTTTTATATTTTTTAGAAGGAAAAATTAGCCAAAATGTAGAAATAAGGATACAAAACCTATTTCGAAATGAGGTGCGTGGATGTTTTTTCTTCAAATGTCAGGCTTTCCCGGTTCGGGAAAATCAACATTAGCTAGAGAGATTGCCTCCCAAACAGGTGCGGTATTAGTAAATCATCATCTGTCGAAAACAGCATTACTAGAAGAAATACCTGATATTGATACAAAGCAAGCTGGAAAAGCTTCCTATAAAATGGATTGGGCAATGATTGAGACGAACCTTTCTATCGGCAACAGTGCCATTTTAGACAGTCCTTGTCTATATCAACCGATCATTGAAAAGGGAGAACAACTTGCGGAGCAATATAATGTAAAATACAAATATGTGGAATGTTATCTGGATGATTTTCAAGAAATCAATCACCGTCTTAAACAACGGGAAAGCTTACCTAGTCAGATAAAGGAAGTCAGCTCAGAGGTTATTTTTCAAAGCAGACTCCGCAATAGTAAAAAACCAATGAATCATCCCATATTAGTTATTGATACGAAAAATAGATTGGATACGTATATACAAAAGGTGATGGATTATATAAAAGCATAAATTACTAATACCTACTACTATTATCTGGTATAATAGAAGAAACATACAAAAAGGAGCGTTTTAACTTGGATATTAATGAAATTAAAAATACTATTCCACATCGCTATCCTTTCCTACTAGTAGATAAAGTTCTTGAAGTGGAAGAAGGAAAGCGTGTTGTCGGTTTAAAAAATGTAACAGTAAATGAACCATTTTTCCAAGGGCATTTTCCAGATTATCCAGTAATGCCAGGGGTATTAATTGTCGAAGCTTTAGCCCAGGCGGGTGCTATCGCTATTCTAGGGAAAGAAGAAAATCGCGGAAAGCTCGGATTTCTTGCCGGTATTGATAAATGTCGCTTTAAACGACAAGTGAAACCAGGCGATCAGCTCAAACTAGAGGTGGAAATCGTTCGTGTGAAAGGTCCAATCGGAAAAGGTAAAGGAATCGCAACAGTTGATGGCGAATTAGCTTGTGAAGCGGAAATCACCTTTGCGATTAAATAAAATTAAGAATGCTGCCTTTATGGTAGCATTTTTTATTTTCTCCAGGACTTCGGAACTAAACAGATAATAAAATATTCCTTCATCCTATAAATACATTAAATTTCCGTAAAAAAATCCGTATCAGATTTGGTATAAAGGGGTAAGCTAATTCCGAAAGTTATTACTACAAGGAGGAAATGTCATGAACAAAAAATGGCTAATTAAACTAGGGGCACCTGTTTTGGCATTATCGCTTATGGCGGCATGTGGCAATGATGATACAGAAGATCCAATCGAAGATCCCATTGAAGATGAAGCGCCGCTAAATCAGGAAGATGATAATGGCCTTAACAATGGTTTAGAGAACGATGGTATGGATGATGGCCTAAACGATGGTACTGGCACAGATAATGGAAATGATAATGGTACTGGTACTGGAGAAGATGGGCAAGATAATAATGATGACAATTTATTAGAAGATGAGAATAACAGAAGAGACGACGATAACAATCAATAATGATGAAATAATCCCCTCTGCACAGTAGCTAAGGGGATTTTTCATGATTATAACCGAATATCCACACTTTTACCAAGTGTTGGATGTGGAGCTTGTTGAACAGATTGACTTAGCATCTCCGTCAATTGTGCTCCCTGCTGCTGCATGAGATCTTTAACATTGGCTATCATGGCTAGACTAGCATCTGAACGAACTTGACTATTTGCCATCACCACAGACATAGCTGCAATATCCATCTTGAAAAACCTCCTCACCCGATACATCAATTGTAACATACATAACTTTATAAGAAACCATCGATTCATTAGGGAGGATAGAGAGTGGGGAGAGGGAGTATTATCTGTGAGTTCGAGCGCATGATAGAGAGAAGCGGGCTCATCTAAACTAGAAAAGAGCACAAGGTCCTCGAGAAAGGGACTATCTCCCGGGATTTCGGGCGCATGAAAGAGAGAAATGGGCTCATCTAAACTAGAAACGGTCACAAGGTTCTCGAGAAAGGGACTATCTCCCGGGAGTTCGGATACATGAAAGAGAGACCCGGGCACATGAAAACAAGAAACGGTTACAAGGTTCTCGAGAAAGGGAGTATCTCCCGGGGCTACGGGCGCATGAAAGAGAAAAGAGGGCGCATCTAAACAAGAAACGGTCACAAGGTTCAGGAGAAAGGGACTATCTCCCGGGATTTCGGGCGCATGAAAGAGAAAAGAGGGCGCATCTAAACAAGAAACGGTCACAAGGTTCAGGAGAAAGGGAGCATCAGCCACGAGAACGGGCACATGAAAGAGAGAAAAGGGCGCATCTGAACTAGAAAAGGTCACAAGGTCCTCGAGAAAGGGAGCATCAGCCACGAGAACGGGCACATGAAAGAGAGAAAAGGGCGCATCTAAACAAGAAAAGGTCACAAGGTTTCGAGAAAGGGAGCATCAGCCACGAGAACGGGCACATGAAAGAGAGAAAAGGGCGCATCTGAACTAGAAAAGGTCACAAGGTCCTCGAGAAAGGGAGCATCAGCCACGAGAACGGGCGGATGAAAGAGATAATCGGTCGCATCTAAATCAGAAACGGTCACAAGCCCCCCAACACAGGTAGCATCTCCCCACCCCCCAGGTCCATCTAATCAAACAAATAAGCTTACAGTTGTGTTCTTCTTCTTTTACCAGATGTTTTCCACATAATTTGATTCAATACCTCTGAGAACATAAGTCCCATGGCTATGCCGCCTGCAAGTAGCATGACCTTTGTGGAATATTGAAATGCATTATAGTAATCGTTTTGGACAAAGCTACGCATGGCGTTATATGCCATTCCACCTGGAACGAGTGGAATAATGCCAGAAACGTTAAATATTATAATTGGTGTTTTGTACATTTTGGCAAATATTCGGCTAATGACAGCGACTAGCATGGCACCAAGAATTGTTGCTGCAACTGGATCCATCCCATAGTCAACTAATAGATAATAGACGATCCATCCGGCCATTCCATTAAGTCCACATTGTATTAATACTTTCTTTGGTGCATTAAATAAAATGCCGAAACCTAGCGATGCTACAAAGCTTGTCGCTAGCTGGGCAAGAATTCCCATATCATAACCTCCGATACCCTTTGAGACATGAATTCTATTCTAAACCAATCCCCACTGAAACTGCAATCGTATATTCTAAAATAGGTTTAAACACTGACTAGAGAATTGTCCTCCCATAAAACCCTAAGATGCTAAATAAATGCTAATACAACAGCGATTCCGGCACCAATGGCAAAGGCGGTTAGTAGTGCTTCCACACCTTTTGATAAACCAGCAACCAGATGCCCTGCTAACAAATCACGCACTGCATTGGTAATATGTAATCCAGGAACGAGCGGCATCACGGCACCAATAATGATTTTATCAAGCTCTACACCGATTCCAGTTTGAATGAAAAGGGCAGCTAGTAGTCCGATCATAAAGGAAGCAATAAATTCAGAGATAAAGCGAATTTCTACTAGTTTATCAAACCAAAGAAATCCAATAAAACCGATTCCCCCCGCAACGAATGAAGGGATAAAGTCTGCCCACAGACCTCCGAACATGATGGTAAAGCTGCCACTTGCAAGGGCAGCAATGAGCACCATGATTGGATTGGAATACAAGGGTTTTTGCCCCTCTAGCTGTTTTAGTTCTTTTAATGCTGCTTGTAAATTTAATTCACCGGAAGCGATTCTTCTTGAGACACTATTCACTTCCGCAATTTTATTTAAATCCGTTGTTCGCTTTTCTATCCGCATCATATTGGCAGGCTTTGCTATATCGATGGAAAAATTAATCGCAGTTGGCGTTGCATAACTCTGTGAATTATCTAGACCAAATGCCCGTGCAATCCGATTCATCGTATCCTCCACACGATACGTCTCCGCACTACTTTCCAACATAATTTTTCCGGCAAGCATACAAACTTCGGTGATTCTCTCCTGCTTATTCAAAAATAATCATCTCCGTACAAAATTCTCTCCTTATTATAGTAGGGATTCGGTTGGGATGGAAGGGATATTTCAATAAAATTGTTTGGTAATAGTCGGGATTTGAAAGTATGACGGTCCCTTGGAGAATGGTTACCGTTCTCACCACTAACATCAAAAGAAAAAACCTTCCGAACTAAGGAAGGCTTTCAGGCTTGCGGTAAGATTAAAAACAAACCAACTAACGCTATTAATGGAATGGCATTTGCCAGGGCGATTCCGATTAGGGAGAACGTCATGACAGTTTGCTTCGCATTTTCTGGAACGCCCACGAAGCGTTGAAGGAAAATGAATAATGGTGAAAATACTAGAGCGAAAATAACGATGATTCCAGGAATATATAGTTCTTCTATAGAGGCAGCAGGCGTCAAGTCCATCAAGCCAAAGATGACCAAAATCATGGGGATAACTTCTGCAATAGCGACACCGATGAAGAACTTCGTATGGATGGCTGCAGTATTTTCAGGGTTTTCTTTGAGTTTTTCGATGTTAATTTTAAAGACTAATAGAATAGAAACACATGCAAGGATTGCTGCAATCGCGATCAGGTAAGCACTACTCATTTTAAATCACCTTCATTTCAGAATCTTTTTTCTTTGTATCATGGGTATCATAGCATAGGTTTTACTAGTGCTCAACCGAAAGTTAAAGCCAATCCGGTATTTAAGAATAAAACTATTGTCGAATTAGAATTCTTTGATGAATATTACTTAGTATAGATCGCACATTTTCTAGATTATTTAGCCTATTTTTGATCGCGCTTAATTGTAAAAACATGCAGAATATTGTAGATTCATCTAAATATACAGTTATATTTAACTAAGACTTTAGTAACTTGTCCAAGTTTTTGGAATTCTCTATTATTAGAGGTACTAAGTTTTTAGGCTACTAGATTTAGTAGGGGGGCTAAAGACTTAAGTCAAAACTTTTTAGAGGAGGAAGAAAATGCTTAAGAGAATTTCGGTATTATCTTTAATATTTCTTTTAGCGTTTAGTACGGTTACCTTTGCAGCACCGGGTGACATTGTCGTTGATCGTAACCTTGAAAAGAGTGATCTTTCCAAGGAATTAGCAGAAACAATCGATCCTAACGAAATCGTTCGTGTCACGGTTGAAATAGACGGTGAGGCACCGATTGAAAAAGCTACAAAACAAGGAAAAAAGTTTGGTGACTTAAGTGTAGCTGAGAAGAAGAAACTTCTAAATGAAGCGAAAGAAAAGAAAAATAAAGCCAAAAAGGCAATGAAGGATAAGAAAATCAATGCAAAGGTCCTTCATGAATTTGATACTGTGGTGAATGGCTTTAGTGCTGAAGTGAAATACAGTGACATGGAGGAATTAGAAAAACTTCCTAATGTAAAAAGTGTTGTCATTTCAACTAAGTATGAGCGACCAATTGATGAACCGAATATGGCCAATAGTAAGGAATTAGTACAAGCACAGCAAGCTTGGCGTGACTATGGTTTTAAAGGAGAGGGTATGGTTATCGGGGTAATTGACTCTGGTGTTGATCATACTCACCAAGATATGGTGCTTTCAGAAGGTGTTTCTGTAGCCTTATCTGAAGAAGATGTAAATCAAAAGATACAATCAGAAGGTTTACCTGGTCAATATTACACAGAAAAGGTTCCTTATGGATACAACTATATGGATCAAAACCATAATTACACAGATAATTATCCTGGTGCATCCTCACATGGTATGCATGTAGCTGGTACTGTTGGTGCAAATGGTGAGGCTAATGGCGGGATTGACGGAATTGCTCCAGATGCACAAATTTTAAACTTTAAAGTATTTGGGAACGACCCAGGTATGCAATATACGTATGGAGATATTTACATAGCGGCCATTGATGATGGGATTAAATTAGGCGCAGATGTATTAAATATGAGCTTAGGATCAGCATCTGGCTTTGTAGATAGTCAAAATCCAGAGCAATTAGCTGTTACCCGAGCAGTGGAAAATGGTATTGTCATGTCTATTTCTGCTGGAAACTCTGCATTGTTTGCTGATGGGTTCTTCTATCCATACGCATCTAATCCAGATTATGGGGTTAGTGGTTCTCCAGGCTTAGCATATGATTCATTGCAGGTTGCATCGTTTGAAAATAGTTTCATGACAATTGATGCATTACAATTTGCAATTGAAGGTGGAGAAAGTGGCGTTGCGGCATATATGTCTTCTAGCCAAACAGATCCAGAAGTAGGCAATACGTATGAACTGGTAGAAGCAGGTCTTGGTCACCCAGAAGATTATGAAGGGAAAGATCTGGAAGGGAAATATGCGCTCGTTCAGCGTGGAGAGATAGACTTTGTAACGAAAGCATTAAATGCACAAGAAGCAGGAGCATCAGGTGTTATTGTATATAATAATACAGATGGCATGGTCAGTATGGCAACAGATCCTCAAATAGTGATTCCACAGGTATTCTTATCGAAGGCAGATGGTGACAAACTAAGAGAAGCACTATTAAATGGACAAGCTGTAAGTGTTACCTTTACTGGGGAACAGACATCTGTACCAAATGCAGAAGCGGGACAAATGAGTGAATTCTCATCTTGGGGATTAACGCCGAACCTGGATTTCAAACCAGAAATTACAGCACCAGGTGGACAAATTTACTCTACATTAAATAATGGTGAATATGGTGTGAAATCAGGTACATCTATGGCAGCTCCACATGTCTCTGGTGGTAGTGCTTTAGTATTGGAACGTGTAGATAATGAATTTGGATTTGAGGGTAGAAATAGAGTTGAACTAGCAAAGAACATTTTAATGAATACATCTACTCCTGTAGAGTTTGATGGGGCATTCGTATCGCCGCGTCGTCAAGGTGCCGGCTTAATGCAACTTCACTCAGCACTTTCAACTCCTGTAGTAGTGACAAATGCTGAAACAGGTGAAGCAAAAGTTGCATTGAAAGAAATTGCTGATAACCAAGTTACATTTGAATTAACTGCAGAAAACTATTCGGATGAAGCTGTAAGCTATGAGGTACGTGCAAATGCACAAACGGATACACCAGTAAGTGCTTCTGGATTTATGGTTACAGCACCGAATTTATTGGGTGCCCTTGATTTAGGTGCAGTTACAACGGTTAATGGGAAAGCAAGTAGTACAGTGGAGGTCCCAGCGAATGGTACAACCACCTTTGAAGTTACGATTGATGTTAGCGAGTGGGATGAAGATTTACAAACCATCTTTACTAGTGGTTATTGGTTAGAAGGATTTGTTACGTTAACAGATCCAACTGATACTAATCCAGAACTAACGGTACCTTATGTAGGATTCAAAGGTGCGTGGGATGAAGCACCAATCTTTGATGCTCCATTATGGGATCCAATGTCATATTATGAAATGACTGGAGTAGTAACAACAGTTAATCAAGGATCATATGACTACTTAGGTCAAGACGCTACTAATCTAGCATTTTCACCAAATGGTAATGGTGTACGAGATGATGTAGGTCTAATCCTATCATTCTTAAGAAATGCGAAGGAAGTTAGCTTCAATGTTCTAGATAAGGATGGTAATCTTGTAGAAACAATTTACACCGAATCGAATATACGTAAAGATTACTATGATTCTGGTCGAGCATCCTATTATAAGGTTTCTTCTGATTGGATGTGGGATGGAACGATTGATGGAAACGTAGCACCAGATGGTCAATACTACTTACAAGCAGTTGGAGTTATTGACTATGAAGGAGCTAGAGAACAATCTATTGAAATTCCAGTATTATTAGACACACAGGCACCAACCGTAACATCTGATATCCGACGCGGTAAGCGTGAAGCGCTAATCATGGTAGAAGATGGACAAGGAAGTGGAGTCAGTGAGTTTGAAATCAAGGTAAATGGAGAACCTATTGAAATTCTTGAAGGGGAAACACAACAACTCATTACAGATCTTCATCCAAGCTCAGTAGTAGAAGTAACGGTTACTGATAATGCGGGTAACACTACTTATGAAAGAGTGATGGGACCACAAGGGAAGGCAAAAGGTAAAGTGAAGGTCTTACAATAAACGTACAAAAAAACATACTGAGACTAGTGGGTAAGGTCATCGACGGTTGACTTTGCCCACTATTTTTCTTTTTTAGTTTTATGCGCTAACTTTCATGTTCAGTTTATCCTATGTTAGAAATAGTTTTGCCCCAGCCTATTCTTCAAACGGGAACCTTCCGAAATGTAGCGCAAACTATCATTAATTTCATTACTCTTCATTTAATCTGTACCAGTCTGTTTAATTCCAAATTTTACTTCAATTTACACACTCTTCACAAACTCTCCATATACACTTAATAGTCTATTTCTATACTTGTAGTAACAAGGAAATCGTAGACTGAGGGGGAAGTTTAATGACGATTCGAGGTATTGCTCACCGAGGTTATCCTGTGAACTACCCAGAAAATACACTATCGTCTTTTCAAGCCGCGATTGATTTAGGATTTTCTCATATGGAATTAGATGTTCATATGAGTAAGGATGGTATTCCTGTTGTCATGCATGATCATACGATTGACAGGATGACGAACGGAACTGGAGAGATTCGTGACTATACACTAGAGGAATTAAAGCAATTTACGATTCATTCTGAAGAAAAGATCCCGACTTTAGAAGAAGTGTTGACGATAGCTAAAGATCGGATTATCGTTTCAATCGAATTAAAGAAGCCAAAACTATATCCCGGTATTGAACAGGAAATATATGACATAATCACGAAATTCGAGATGGAAGATCAAGTGTATGTTATCTCCTTTAATCATGATTCCTTATTAAAGCTACGTGCGATATCAGATGAAATACAATTAGGCCCTTTAGTAAATAAAGTTCGTCCATCCCATTTTAGACTCATTAAGAAGATGAATGCTCGGTACTTTGCTGTGAATTGTAAGGCGATTAAAGAAAAGCACATCAAAAAGTGCGAAAGCATGGAAGTTCAATTAGTGGTTTGGACGGTTAATACTATAGAACAAATGAAGAGCTTTAAAGCGTACCCATCAATTTTAATTACAACAGATGAATTGGAAAGGTATAAGGCCTTATCTTTAGGGTAGAAGGGGAAGGTGTTTTAGAAAATGAAACGTAAATCTTATTTGAAAAAGTTAGTTTACTTCATGTTTTTTCCGGTTTTGATTTTGCTAATACGGAAGAGTTTTCGGAGAGAACAGTATGTCAGAATTTGAAAGGAGCCTCCCTAGGATTATTCCATCGGGAGGTTCCTTATGTTGTCTTTATCATAGTGTAAATAGAAAATCTCCAGCGAGAATTAATTTGCCAGCGTATCGTTACTTCGATATAATTCTACATAGTAAATGATGAAATGTAATGGGAGAATACTATGTTCAATTATATAGATTTAGCAATTGCCTTTATCATAGCTTTGCTATCCACCTTCTTATTAACTTTTGTAGTGAATAAGTTTGCGGTAAAAATTGGTGCGGTGGATTTACCGAATGATAGGAAAATCCATAAAAAGATAACTCCGAGACTGGGAGGCTTAGCGATATTTTTTGGGGCTTTCTTTGGGGCTTTATATCTACAGCCACAGGATCAACATTTAATTGCAATATTATGTGGTGCAATTGTCATTGTTATTACTGGTGCATTGGATGATCGCTTTACCCTTCGTCCAATACCTAAGTTAACTGGTCAATTGATAGCTACTTCGTTCTTAGTATCTAGTGGTTTAATAATAGACAAAGTTACGCTTCCGTTTATAGGACAAGTCGAATTAGGCTTTATGAGTGTATTAGTAACCGTTCTTTGGGTAGTAGGAATAACGAATGCCATTAACTTAATTGATGGTCTGGATGGATTAGCTACTGGTGTTACGACTATCGCGCTAATAAGTTTATTTGTTATGGGAATTATTGATGGACGTCTAATTGTAGTCTATTTGTGTGTTGCTTTAATAGGTGCAAACCTTGGATTTTTATATCATAATTTCTATCCGGCTAAGATTTATATGGGCGATACAGGGTCTAATTTACTAGGATACATGATTGCGGTTATTTCAATTCTTGGGCTGTTTAAGAACATTGCCTTATTTAGCTTTATTATACCGATTATTGTATTAGCTGTACCAATATTCGATACATTATTTGCTATTGTAAGAAGAATGTTAAACAAGCAAAGTATTTTGAAGGCTGATAATAAACACATTCATTATCAATTGCTTGCAGCTGGTTATAGTCATCGTAAAACAGTACTAATCCTATATGGAATTAGTGCTATCTTCGGTACATTGGCCGTAATTTTTAATGAAGTTTCTGTAACAATGAATCTCTTTATCATATTGATTCTGCTATTTTTACTACATATTTTAGCGGAATTGGCTGGACTTGTTTTTGGTGGGAAGCGGCCTATTCTAGATGCAATTGTTAAATTGTTTAAAAGAAAGCAGCCAAACCAGGAGCGATAATTTATATATAATTATACAATAGAAAGTGGAGCATTTTACTGTATGAGTTACTTTTGAGAAGAAAAATGTAAACTAGGTCTCGCTACAGTGAGAGCGTGATTATGTGGTAAAAGAAATAGTCCCCTTGGGTTAGTGTAAATAAATGCTAACACAAGGGGTTTTTTATGCCAAAATAGGATTGCGTTGTTACCTAATGTGACTAGTACTGTTTACCTATAGTTAAAAGGAATCGATAAAAGCAAATATGACTGGAATGATTCAGTTTAATTACTGTTCAAACCAGTCATGATGCTACTTATAATTAATATGGCATGGGAAGGAAAAAATTACTTTTTTATAAGCTCCAATATTGATAGCCTCTTGCTTGCCAATCTTTTCGATCTAACACACTTTTTATATCTACTAATACCTTTTTATCATTTCGGTATAACTTCTCTAGATTATCTAGATTGTAAATTTCTTGATATATTTTATGTGGAACTGCTAATACAACACAATCTAAATTATTGAGCTCATCTTCATTTACCAGTTTAATATTATATTCTTCGTAAACGTCATTAGCCTCTGCGATTGGGTCATGTACAAGCACATTTACACCATATTCTTTTAATTCTTCAATGATATCAATAACCTTAGTATTACGGACATCACCAACATTTTCCTTGAAGGTTAATCCTAATATAGCTACTCTTGCACCATCAATATCTTGTTTTGCTTTTATCATTTGTTTGATAACATTACTAGCAACATATTTCCCCATATCATCGTTGATTTTTCTCCCTGACAGGATTATTTGGGAATGATACCCGAGTTGCTCCGCCTTATAGGTGAAATAATATGGGTCAACTCCGATACAGTGTCCACCAACTAATCCAGGAGTGAATTTAAGGAAGTTCCACTTTGTTCCTGCCGCCTCTAATACAGCTTTAGTATTAATACCCATTTTATTGAAGACCATAGATAACTCATTCATAAAAGCAATGTTAATATCTCGTTGAGAGTTTTCTATTACTTTTGCTGCTTCTGCAACTTTAATTGATTCCGCTTCATGAACACCTGCTTCAATAATGGAGCTGTATACATTAGAAATTTCTTGAAGCGCCTCATCATCAGATCCGGAAACGATCTTAATAATTTTAGTCAATGTATTGACTTTGTCTCCGGGATTAATTCTTTCAGGGGAATACCCAACTTTAAAATCAGTTCCATATTTTAGTCCAGATACTTCCTCTAAAATCGGAATGCAAATCTCTTCAGTCGTACCAGGATATACCGTAGATTCATAAACAACAATAGAACCTTTTGTAAGATTCCTTCCAACCGTTTCACTGGCACCGATAACTGGATCCAAATTTGGTGTTTTATCAATGTTTATCGGAGTTGGAACTGCGACGATATGAAATTTACAATGCTTTAACTCCTCTTCTTCACTTGTGAATTTCATAGTGGTGTTTTGGAGTGCTTCATTTCCCACTTCATCTGTAACATCTATGCCACTTAAGTATTTATCAAGCTTTGCTCGATTAACATCAAATCCAACGACATCATATTTTTTGGCAAATTCAACTGCGAGTGGAAGTCCTACGTAACCTAATCCTATTACAGAGATTTTTTCTTCTTTTGTTATTATTTTTTCATATAAACTCATTATTTAGCCTACCTTTTTTAGTTTATATAGTAATTCAACTTTATCTTGACCTGTCTAGCAATTAATATTATACATTGTTTATTAGCTGAATGCATTTCTTTATACCTTAATAAAATTGGACGTGTAAAAAGCTTATGATAAACTTATACATATCCATTGTAACATTAGTAGAGGAGATATGATGATGAAGGTTAAAAAGGCGATTATTCCTGCAGCAGGTTTAGGCACGCGTTTTCTACCTGCTACAAAAGCACAACCAAAGGAAATGCTCCCCATTGTAGATAAACCAACGATACAATATATAGTCGAAGAGGCAGTAGCTTCTGGTATAGAAGATATTATCATTATCTCTGGTAGAGGAAAAAGAGCAATAGAAGATCATTTTGATATTTCCTATGAATTAGAAGAAAAACTTGCAAGTAAAGGGGATGAAGAGACCTTAAAAATGGTACGTGATATCTCCAACCTAGCAAACATTCATTATATCCGGCAAAAGGAACCGAAAGGATTAGGACATGCAATTGCTTGTGCTCATACTTTTGTAGGAGATGAGCCCTTTGCGGTATTACTCGGAGATGATATTGTTGAATCGAGTGAACCGGCATTAAAGCAATTAATAAACATCTATAACGAATATCAACTTTCTGTAGTAGGAGTACATGATATTCCAATGCAGGAAGTATCGAAGTATGGCGTTATTAAACCATTACAAGATGTAAGCTATAGTTCAAAGGTTACAGCAATTGAGTCCTTGATTGAGAAACCTAGTATAGAAGAAGCGCCATCTAATTTAGCCATTATGGGTCGGTACGTACTTTCCCCGGCAATATTTCCTATATTAGAGAGTCTTAATCCTGGTAAAAATAATGAAATCCAGTTAACAGATGCACTTGTAAAGTTAAATGAAGTAGAGCAAGTCTTAGCTTATAACTTCGATGGTAGGCGGTTTGATGTTGGAGATAAATTAGGCTTTGTTCAAGCAACCATTGAATTTGCGTTAAATCGACCTGAATTACGTGAGGATGTTAAGCAATTTATGAAAAAGAAGCTTCAATCATTAGAAGATAAGAAGTTATGAGGAATTTGGCTTCCAAATTCCTTTTTTTAGCAGGAAGGCTTAAAAATCTTCCCCAACAGAATAAGAGAAACTACGATATTTTCTAAAAGGCAAGCGAATCCGAGTTTTTCTAAAGGTTATATTTGGCTAGTCCGGAACTATAATTTATAAATTTTTCATGCTATGGTATAATTCCATGAGTATTTGTTATTAAATAAGCCAAATGATGAAGAAAGGCTGTTAACATTGAAGAAGAAGGTTCTTTTTTTCATTTATCAAATGGGAGCCGGTGGTGCAGCGAGAACGATGCTGAATATCGTTAACCATTTGGATCGAAATAGGTTTACTCCTGTTCTAGTTACATTAAATTATGAAGGTAGCTATGAAAAATATTTAAATGAAGATGTAAAGTTCATTAAATTACATACAAGACGACTTCGTTCGGCAATTATTCCATTGTCTAAGATTATACGAAAAGAAAAAGTCGACCTTGTATTCAGTACGATACCGAATTATAATATTGTAGCAATTTTAGCGAGACTATTATCTTTCACAAAAGCAAAGAATATCGTTAGGGAAGCTGCTTTTTTAGGTGGTTCTCGGTCTGCCAATTTGAAGTTAAGATTCGTTGGACTTCTTTATAAGTTTTCTAGTCGTGTAATCTCACTTTCAAATGGCGTAAAAGAGAATATTATAAAACGGTATAGGGTACCGTCAGAAAAAATAACGGTAATTTATAATCCTGTGGATTTAAAGGTTATTCAACAAAATATTGAGGGTGGACAGATAGAGGAAGAACATCGACATATCTTCAATGGAACAGGAAACGTTATCATTACTGCTGGTAGACTTGTCCCTGATAAGGACCATAAAACACTTCTGAAAGCCTTCTCTATGATACAACAGCAACTAGAGGCAAAACTAGTTATACTAGGAGAAGGAGAACTAGAAGCGCAGTTAAAAAAACAAGCTAAAGAATTAAATATTGAGGATAAGGTGTTCTTTTTAGGGTTTATGACGAATCCGTATATTTATTTTACTCATGCTGACCTATTTGTTCTATCATCATTAAGAGAAGGATTTGGACATGTATTAGCAGAAGCGTTGGCCGCGGGTGTACCGATTGTTTCGACAAAATGTAAACCGGGTGCAGTCGAGGTGCTAGAGGAAGGTAAATACGGTAAATTATGTGAAATCGGTAACCCGAAGGATATGTCAGAAAAAATATATCAAGTTTTAACCTTACAGGATCATGAAAAAGATTACTTGGTTCAAAGAGGCTTAAGTAGAGCTCTTCAGTTTGATGCCCAAGAAATTGTCAAACAGTATGAGGATGTTTTTGTTGATTGCCTGGAAGTAAAACAGAGGTTAGCAAGCAGGAGCTGATGAAATGAATACTCCAAAACGAGTAGTACACCTAACAACGGTGCATCATCCCTATGATCCTAGAATTTTTCATAAGGAATGTATGTCATTATCGCATGCGGGATTTGATGTAACGTTAATTGCACAAGAGGCAGAACAGCCCACTACTAACAAGGGAATAAAGCATATTCCACTAAAGAAATATTCCAATCGGTTAAAACGAATGATTTTTGGTACGTGGGATGCTTATAAAAAATCAAAACAACTAAGTGCAGACGTTTATCATTTTCACGATCCTGAGTTGTTATTAGTAGCATGGCTCTTAAAGAAAAAAAATAATATTGTGATTTATGACATTCATGAAGATTATGTTACCAGTATTATGCAAAAAGATTATATGAGTAAGCCTGTCAGAAAAATAATAGCAAAAACGTATAAGCTAATAGAGGCATTCTTTAGTAGGAAATTCGAACTTTGCTTAGCAGAAAAGTATTATAAAGACCTCTATCCAAGGGGAAAATGTATATTAAACTATCCGACCGTTAATGAGAAAATTGTGAAACATGATCGGAATGATGAAAAACCAGTGAATAAGGTGCTTTACACTGGTAATGTTACACATGTAAGAGGTGCCTTAATTCACGCTAAACTACCGTTAATAGATGAAACAATTTCGGTCCAATTTGTTGGGAAGTGTTCCCGTAGTATAGCTGATGAAATGTATCAGATAGCCAAGGATAAAAAGAATAATTTACTTATAGAGGGTTTAGATCAATTTGTGCAGAAAGAAACGATTGAAGCATACTACATGAATGAAAATTGGTTGGCGGGAGTAGCCTTATTTCCACCTACAGAGCACTATATGAAAAAGGAACTGACGAAGTTTTTTGAGTATATGAGTGCTGGAATTCCGATACTATGCTCGAACTTTCCAGTATGGAAGAAATTTGTCGAGACGTATCAGTGCGGCATTGCCGTTGATCCCTATGATGAAAAAGAAATCGAAAATGCACTCCATTATTTAAAGTCAAACCCGGATAAGGTAAGAGAGATGGGGGAGAATGGGAAGAAGGCAGTGCTTCGTAGTTTAAATTGGAAAGTGGAAGAGGAAAAGCTTGTTTCATGGTACAATGATTTATTAGCGAATAAATAGCTTAATGTTTGAGAAAAGAGGGGAGAAATTGTTAGCAAATGACCCTTTGATTTCTGTTATTACACCAGCGTATAATGCAGAAAGATTTATTGGAGAAACGATTGAATCTGTCCTATGCCAGACTTATTCTAACTGGGAAATGATCATTGTGGACGACTGTTCAACAGATAGGACAGTGGCATATATACAAGAATATGCAAAGAAGGATTCAAGGATAAAGTTAATACAACTAAAAACTAATAGTGGTTCAGCAATTGCGAGGAATACAGCAATGGAGAATGCTAGTGGTCGATATATTGCCTTTTTAGATAGTGACGATCTTTGGTATCCAGAGAAGCTTGAAAGACAACTTCGGTTTATGCAAGAAAAAGATATAGCCTTTTCCTTTACGAAGTATATTCGGATGGAAGAAGACGGAACATTAAAAGATGCTATCTCAAGGGCACCAGAATCAGTTGGATATGAGGATTTATTAAAGCATTGTGTTATTGGTTGTTTAACTGTCATGATAGATCGAGAAAAAACCGGGTATCATGAAATGATTAATATTCGTACGAGGCAAGATTATGCCTATTGGTTAACCCTGACAAAGATGGGGTTTAGGGCATATGGACTGCCAGAGGTACTTGCAAAGTATAGAAACGTAGGAAATTCTATTTCTAGTAATAAAGTAAAAGCCGCTAAGCGCCAATGGTATGTTTATCGAAATATAGAAAAACAGCCACTGATAAAGAGTATTTGGTATTTTATGCACTACGCCAGTATCGGAATTCGTAACTTAATTAAGTTTAAAATTTCATAAAACATGTGTATTGCAGGTAAAAAAGGAGTAAATTCCAATGAAATCCTATTTACAGGAATTAGCTAAAAGAAAAGATTTATTATTTTATCTAGTAAAATCAGGACTAAAAGCCGAGCATCGAAATAGCTATCTGGGCTATTTTTGGTGGTTATTGGATCCATTATTGAATGTACTAGTGTATTATTTTGTCGTTGTTATTATTTTGGAACGCGGTGGACCAGATTACCCTACATTCCTAGTTATTGGACTAGTTGTTTGGAGATGGATTAGCTCATCTATTAATGCATCAGCTCGTTCCGTATTACGTTACCGGTCCATCATTAACCAAGTATATTTGCCTAAATCTATTTTCCCTGTGGCCTTTTCTTTGACTCAATTATTTAACTTTGCCTTTGGTCTAGTAGTAATTGCGTTATTCTTAGTATTCTTTGGCTATATACCAGGGTGGGAAATTATATATTTACCAGTATTAATCTTAATCACCTTAGCCTTTTTATTAGCAATAGGGCTGTTCTTAGGGTATTTTACAGTGTTTATTCGTGATATTGATAACTTACTCACGTATGTTACTCGTATCTTTTTCTATGCTTCGCCTATTATTTGGGTTGGAAGCCGTTTACCAGAAAACTATAGCTGGGCTGTAGACTATAATCCGATTGCGATCATTATCGAATCCTATCGAGATATATTAATGCGGAACACTAGTCCTGACTTTATTGGTTTAGGGATTATATTCTTTGTATCCATTATAGTCATTATTTTTATGCTTTATTACTTCAGTAAGAACGAACATAAGATTATTAAGGCGTTATAAGAAAATTATCAGATAAAGAGGGTTTTAAATTGGAAAACAAAAAAGATCCTTCCATGATACTAAGTGAGAAAAATAACCTTGTGGTAAAAGCCCGTAATATTGGAGTGTCTTTCGAAACAGGAAGGCAACGTGATGATATAAAGTCGATTTTATTCAGCGCAATAAAAGATAAGGGGAAATCAGAAAGTAAAAAGAAGGTATGGTCATTAAAGGACATTAGCTTTGATGGACATCAAGGAGAAATATTGGGAATTATCGGTTCCAATGGAGCGGGTAAAACAACATTAAGTAAAATTATTGCCGGGATTCTAAAAGAAGACAAAGGTGATATAAACGTTAATGGGAAAGTAACGGCCCTATTCTCCTTCGGTATGGGATTTAATCAAGAGTTAACAGGACGAGAGAATGTTTATTTAAACGGTATGATGCTAGGAATTGAAAAGGAAGTTATCAATCATTATATTGATGACATTCATGAATTCTCTGAAATCGGCGAGTTCCTAGATCAACCAATGAAGTATTACTCTAGCGGAATGCGGGCTAGACTTGGGTTTAGTGTAGCTGCCCATTTAGAACCCGAGGTTTTAATCCTGGATGAAGCCTTAAACACTGGTGATGCACGTTTTAGTAGGAAAGCTGCAGAAAAGATGAAGGAAATTGTAAACAAGGCGAAGCTAGTTATTATTGTGACGCATGGTCTACTATATGCGCAACGCAATTGTGACCGATTAATGTGGATTGATAATGGTAAAGTGCGAGAAATAGGCGATCCGAAAGAAATCGTCCAAAAGTATCGGGCAACTGTACCACCTAGACCACCTAGGAAAAATAAGAATTTACAATTAAAAAAAACGGAAACGAATATTGCAGATAATATCGTGATAAAGGCTGAAAATGTAGGAATTTCTTATCAATTAAGCTCCAATGAATTCTGGGCTCTAAAAGATGTGAATTTTGAAGTCAGAGAAGGCGAAGTCATTGGAATCATAGGTCATAATGGTGCAGGGAAAAGTACGTTATGTAAAGTGTTAACCAATATTCTCGTACCAGATGCAGGCAAAATTGAAATACATGGGAATACCTCGGCTTTACTAGGTTATGGTACAGGATTCAACCCACAGTTAACGGGTGTAGATAATATATATCTAAACGCGATGCTGTTAGGGATACCGAAAAAACGAGTGAATAGAGACTTTGATAAGATTGTAGAATTTTCAGGTATTGGTGATGCTATTAATAAGCCAGTAAAAAATTATTCAGCAGGTATGAAATCTCGTTTAGGCTTTAGTATTGCAGCGATACTGCAACCGGATGTCTTTATTATTGATGAAGCATTATCCACTGGTGATATAGCATTTCAACAAAAAGCAAGCGAACGAATTCAAGATATGATGGAGCGTGCAAAAGCTGTAATTATTGTTTCCCATAGCATGGGATTTATCGAAAAGGTGTGTACTAGAGCCATTTGGATGGAAAAAGGTCAAATTCGTTACGATGGTACAGCTGAGGAAGCTGTTGCCAAATATCGTGAAGCAAACGGTGTGAAACGAAAAATTCAATTAAAGCAGAATAACGGAATAGACAATAATGGGTAGTGTACTTATATAGGTGGTGGAGAAGTTGGGAATTAAAAAAGTCTTAACTGGACCAATTGATTGGTTTATGTATAATGTCTTAAGCGAGAATCAGCGTAAGCGTTTAGGGGATTTATTTACAGATGAGCAAAAGGAAAAATTGCGTGCGATAATTTTAGGAAAACAACAATTACAACGGCAAGAATTAAAACAAATTCGCTACCATCTATATAATTTAGGATTTCAAGATAGAGGTCTATCAGAATTGAAAAGCTTCTATGAACAAAATAAATATCCTTATATAAAAAGGCTGACAGCTTGGGAGCTTGCATTATGGTATGCCAATGATTATTCAAAGGAAGGTGCTGAAAAAGCACTCCAATATATTGCCGTTGCAAAAGATGGCGAGAAAAATCAAGATCAATTAAGAAGATTTGGAATTGTGGAAGCGGAGTGTTATGACCTGCTACAAAAGAAAGAGATGGGAAAGGTTGTTTTACAAGATTTGATTCATATTCAACCACACCCCGATTTATTTCTAGGCATGGCTAATCTAGAAAATTCAATTGATAAAAAGTTAGATTGGATTAACAAGGTGATGGAACAGTATCATCTAACACCAATCTATTTTGAAAAGGGAAATGATAGTACCTACGATGATTTGAGAACGCAATCTAGTAATGAATCCATTGAAGATGTACCTAAGATTTCGGTAATATTACCTGCCTTTAAAGCAGAGCAAGGGATTCGCATTGCTATTGAGTCCATTCTTTCACAGACGTGGAAGAATCTTGAACTCATTGTAGTGGATGATTGCAGTCCAGATGGTACAGCCGAAGTAGTGAAGGAGTATGTAGCAAAGGATCCTAGAGTGAAGCTTCTATCTACTCCAGAAAATAGTGGACCATATGTAGCTCGTAATATTGGCTTGCAGCATGTAACGGGTGACTTTATAACAGTTAATGACTCTGATGATTGGTCTCACGCCCAAAAATTAGAAATACAGGCACGTCATCTTATGCAACATCAAGATATTATCGCGAATACATCTGCACATGCAAGACTTACAGAAGACATTAAATTCTATCGTAGAGGAACACCTGGTAAGTATATTTTTCCAAATATGTCTTCTTTAATGTTCCGAAGAAAACCAGTGCTAGAAAAATTAGGGAATTGGGACAGTGTACGTTTCGCAGCAGATGGTGAATTTAAACGTAGATTAATTAAGGCCTTCGGTAAAAATAAGTTTGTCGATTTAAATTCTGGTCCTTTATCCTTGCCGAGACAGTCTGTTAATTCACTTACTGGTAGTTCAGCGTTCGGTTATAATGGTTTCTTTATGGGAGCTCGTAAGGAATATGTGGAGAGCTTTTCAACATACCATCAGTCTGGAAAATCATTGTTCTATCCATATCCAGCTGATAAAAGACTATATCCAGTTCCAGAACCAATGTGGCCAAAAAGAGAAGAAAAACAAGAAAATTACCGGTATTTTGAGATGATATTAGTTGCTGATTATAGGGATATTCCTAATGAAGCAGTAGATAAAATTAAAAGTCTATCCAAAACTAGTAGTAGGATAGGGCTTATTCAAATGAATAAGTATGACGTAAAGTTATCTAACAAAAAGATTCGTTCGGAAATAAGAGCTTTAATTGATAATAATCAAGTACACATGCTTGTGTTCGGGGAACAAATTAAAGCGCGTCATTTAGTTGTTTTAGGAACATCAATATTACATGATTTTCAGCGTTACATACCTAGTGTAACAACAGATCAGATTAAAGTAATGGTAGACCATTTCATTGAAACAGATATAACGAAGTATAAGAAAAATCTGGACCGTTATTTTTCCGGACCTATGCATTGGTTGGTAAAAGATAATGATTTATTCGAAAAGTTTAAAGTAGCGTATCCAAACGAAGTTGATTTCCTTCTATTAGATAAGGATTGGAAGATATGAAATGAAATATGATGCTAAAAAACTAAAGGAACGAAATATTGAACTTCAGAACGAATTAGAAAAGTTAGAGAATCAATGGTTAGAGCAAAAAAGGCTGACTGAAGAATCACGACTATTCCGCCAAACTCTAGAGAGAGAGTTTAGAGAGATCACGAATAGTCGTATCTTTCATTTAAAGAAAATACCATCTAAATGGAAATATGCTATAAAAGAATCGGGAGCATATATTCTAGGTAGAAGAGACAAGCGTCAGCTATATAGTAAAACATATAAGCAGAAGAAAGCTTCAAATAAAATTAAAGAATACAGATACTGGCTATATACTTTAGGATTTGAAGAAAAAGTATTGAATGAATTAGAAGCAATCTTTAAGGATACGGATAATCGTTATATGAAGCAAGCTGTATCATGGGAGCTTGCTCTTTGGCATGCAAATAAAAATTCATCTATTGATGCTGTTAAAGCCTTACATTATTTACAAGCATTACATACTGTTAATGATGACGATTTTCAAAGAAGAGTGGCTATATTAAAGGCGGAATGTTATTTGTTATGTGAGGAACCAGAGCAGGCAGAACGTATCCTATCAACTTACATTAGCCACCACAACCATCCTGATTTATTGTTGGCAATGGCTAACCTAGAGAAAGACATGACATCGAAATTGGAATGGATTAATAAAGCACTGAACCATTATCAACTTCTTCCAATTGAAGTAAGGGAGAATAGTGAAGCTTATCCTTATGATCATTTAAATACATTATTAAATAAATCGTTATTACGTAATGGTCCTACTGTAACGGTCATCATCCCTGCCTATAATGCAGAAAATAGTATTTCTATTTCAATTGAGTCCATGCTAAAGCAGACATGGCAAAACATAGAAATAATAGTAGTGGACGACTGTAGTACGGATAGTACAGTAAAGATTGTAGAACATTATATAGAAAGAGATTCTCGTGTGAAACTATTTTCTACGGGGAAAAATAGTGGTCCCTATGTAGCAAGAAACATCGGCCTAAAGCATGCTACAGGTGAATATTTGACAGTGAATGACGCAGACGATTGGTCCCATGCTCAAAAAATAGCGATACAGGTGGAACACTTAATCAACAATCCATCTGTTATAGGCAATACTTCAGAACTAGCACGTATGACAGAATCCCTTCGATTAACTAGAAGAGGAACAGAAGGAGAATACATTTTTTCTAATATGTCCTCTCTAATGTTTCGCAGAAAGCCAGTCTTAGAAAAATTAGGTGCTTGGGATAGTGTACGTTTTGCGGCAGACAGCGAGTTCAAACATAGACTTATGAAAGTCTTTGGATCTCAGAGCGTGGTTGACTTGCATACAGGCCCGTTATCTTTTGCTAGACAATCATTAACCTCCTTAACGAGTAGTAGTTTCTTTGGATATAATGGTTTCTTAATGGGGATACGTAAGGATTATCGTGAGGCTTTTTTGGCTCATCATCAATCGAGAAGGTCATTATACTATGACTTCCCCATGAAGAATCGTCCATTTCCAGTACCCGAGCCTTTATGGGTCCAAAGAGAAGAGAAGCGTTTCGGCTTCAGAGAGTTTGATGTGATCATGGCGGCTGATTTTCGAAACGAAGGATTAGTTGAATCTACTCTTATGAAAATCCAAGAACATTTAAAACGCGGATTAAAAACGGGGCTAATTCAATGGAATGATTATCATTATAAAGATATAAAAATGATAAGCCCTAGAATTAGAGAAATCGTTGATGGCAAGGATGTTCAATTTATCGTGTATGGCGAACAAATAACATGTGACCTTCTCATCCTAATTGATCCTTCTATATTGGAAGAAAAACAAAGATATTTACCATACATAAAGGCAGAGGCAGTTAAGGTATTGATATATCAGCCGCCAAAACGAAACGGCATACCTCACTACCATTTACGAAAATGTGCCAAGCATCTTATTCAGCAAGTTGATCACTTAGGTAAATGGTATCCATGCAACCAGGAAATCAGGGAAAGCTTAGACCGATTAGCAAAAAATGATTTAAAATATATCAAATTATCTAAGGAGAATTTACAACCTTATTCTGTTCATTTAGATGATTGGATTGTACAAGAAAATCCATTTCATTTAGGTCATGTTAAAGGGGAGCAATCAAATGAGTAAAAAAGAGCATCCTATAAGCCCTATCGACAAAAGTAATCTAATGGATGATTTAACTGATTCCTTAGAAGTAGAAGAGGAAATACGTAAACGAGATTTTTTACTGGAAGCTTTATTAGACAAGGAAGCAGATATAAAAAAGTTAGCTAGTGAAAATATACAAAATAAAAAAAAGGCAAAACAAATCTCCTCAAGCAATACCTATAAACTCTTTAAGCCAATAACAAAAGCTAAATTTAGTAGGGGAACTTCTAAAGAGGTAATTATATCAGAATTAGAAGAGAAACTAGCTGAAATTCAAAAGGAACTTTATAGTACGAAGGAAAAATATCATGATCTAATAATACGTGATCGCTTGCTTAATATTGGGTCTCTCCATGATGTTCTGAAAGAAAAGAAAGAAAATGGAGAGTTAATTTCCTTCCTAAAACAAACAATTGAAAACAAAAAACAACTCGATTCTAACTATAACCATATGTTGAGGTATATAGCAAGACTATTCATGAAGGAAAAAGAAGAATATCGAGATTATATTTATCAACTAGTGTTGGATGGTTTAACGATGGAAGCTATTCCGGAGTTTATTCTAAGAGAAGGATTGAAGGATAGTCCAATAGAACTTAGGCAGGTATCATCATTTCGGGCTAGCATGAATATGAGAATCAGAAAAATGCAATTAACAGGTACGTTGCCTGAATGGCAATTAGATGATAAGCGAAATGCCTACAACTTCATGGATAAATTAAATGTTCCAATTCCTTGGGTGGCAGAGGATACGTACAGCATATCAACCATTCCAAAACGAGAAGGAATCGTTATCAAGCCTGCAAATGGTGCAGGTTCACGCGGAGTTTACTTAGTATATTCCACTACAGATATATTTGATATAAAGCGTTCTAGGAATGTAAAAAGCTGGGAAGGATTACTTGAATCATTAGCTAAAGACCTTTCTTCAGGTTGGGTTGAAGAAGACAAGTGGATTATAGAAGAGCTTATCCTGGAAAATAAGGACGATAAGCTTCCCTCACGTGATATAAAATTTTATTGCTTTTATGGTAGGGTTGGACTTATATTGGAGATATCTCGTTATCCAGAGTTGAAGTATTGCTGGTGGACAGAAAATGGTGAACGAGTAAAAACAGGAAAATATACGAATGATTTGTTTAAAGGGAAGGGATGCACACAAGCGGAAGTTCAGCTTGCAAAGGAAATTAGCCAATTAATCCCCGCTCCATTTATTAGGATTGACTTCCTCCGTTCAGATAAAGGACTAGTGTTTGGGGAATTTACGCCTAAACCAGGAAACTATGATGAATTTGATGAAGCCACAGATAAGTGGTTAGGTGATTATTTTAACGAAGCTGAAGGTCGATTAATAAATGATTTACTAAATGGTAAGGAATTTAGTTATTTTAATGAGATGATCAAAACGTTTTAAGCGTAACTATTTTAGGAGAGAAATTTAGGAGGATATTCAATGGAAGATGAGAAACAATGGCTACCACACCTTTCTAGTAAGTTTGCTTCAGAGGCACATGGGAATCTGTTAGATGCTTATGCAGTTTCCTTAGAAGGTTGGAGAAGAGGTCTGAAATTAAGATGGCATGTGAAAGATTCTGAAAAGTTTAAGGAAATGAATACTTGGTTTGTAGATAAGCCTGGGCAGCTGTTTTCATTAAGTTCTGACGAGAAAACGCATTATTTCTTTAGAACAAGAGGAGACCTGGTTACGAACGAAGCCGTTTCCATTGGGATGAATAAAGAAAAAACGAAACAAATGCTAATGCAAGCAGGGATTACAGTTCCTGAAGGAAAACGCTTTTCACCAGAGGATTCGAATCAAGCTATTATTACATATGCTGAATCTTTAGGCTATCCCATTGTTTTAAAGCCAACAGATGGTAGTTTTGGTAGAGGGGTTATTGCTAATATAACAAGTGCAGGTGAATTGGAATTCTCTTTAGATTATGTTCGAAATGAATTAAATTATAAAGATGTCATCGTAGAACAATTTGTTACAGGCGATGATTATAGAATATATGTGATCGATAATGAAGTGATCGGCGCTATTAAAAGGATGCCTCCAAACATTATTGGAGATGGGATCAATTCGATAAGGTCCTTAATTGAATTAAAAAATGAGGAACGTAGTCTAAATCCACGTTTAGCAAGCTGTCCGATCAAAATGGAAAAGGAATTAGTCGAATTTATAAGCAGAAAAGGATATACATTAGATTCCATATTGGATAAGAATGAGCAATTATTCTTGAGTGCTAAAAGTAATATATCTCTCGGTGGAGATCCAATAGATGTAATGGATGAGCTTCCTGAAGATGTAAAGAAAACGGCAGTTGCAGCATTAAAGGCAGTTCCCGGTCTAATACATGGTGCAGTAGACTTAATGTATGATCCGTCTACCTCAAACAATTCCGGAATTATTATTGAACTTAACCCAACAGCACAGCTAGGTGGAATCTTGTATCCAATTAAAGGTAAGTCAAGAGATGTACCTGCTGCTATAATTGACTACTATTTCCCAGAGACAAAAGGAGATATAGAGAATAAAGGGAAGGTTTACTTTGATTTCCATGATGTATTAGACCCTTTAAATTCGAGACAAGGCTATATTACTACTGTAACGCCATGTCCAGTTGGAACCATTTATGCAAAGAAATATACAGTTTCTGGAGATGTGCAGGATATTGGATATCATCGTGGTTTAAGAAAGCAAGCATTCGAAAGAAATTTACAAGGTTTTGTAAGTAATCTTGAAAATGGTGATATTGAAGTAGTGGTAGCTGGAACAAATATGAAAATGGTTGATGAATTTAGACATGCTCTACTAGAGGATCCAGAACGAGCACATGTAATAGAAATTCAAGAGGAAATCTATCATGAACCAATAAAAGTAGGCTTTGAAATAAAAGCAGACTTAAAAACGCAGTTAGAGGAATTAAAGCTATTACTTCAAGATTTAGAAGTTACGGAGCTTGCTCTGAAAAAAGCAGAGGTTAAGAATCGAAAACTAGAACAAAGTTTTTCTTGGAGAATTTCTAAACCAATTCGTTTTGCGGGAGCAGTCTTTAAGAAGTTCAAATAATTTTTCGTGTTTTTTTGAGGAGGAAATCATCCATGAAAGAAGAACAGGGTATCAGTTTACCTCAATTACCCAATGAAATCGTAGTTAACGCACAGAAAACGAGATTAGATTCTTTTGCTATAGCTCTGGAAGGTTGGAGAAGAGGACTAAAATTAAAATGGTATACAAAAGACTCTGAGTATTACAAGGATATGATTATATTTGGGGTTAACCCTCCAGGAAGATTATACTCACTTAGCTCGGACAAGCGTACCCACTTTTTCTTCCGTTCAAGAGGGGATAAAGTTTCGAATCAGGCAGTTGAAATAGGTTCAGAAAAGGACGATACAAAAGTCTGGTTAGAAAAAGCAGGTGTTCCTGTTCCTCAGGGGAAAGGCTTCGATTATGAAGCAACAGATGAGGAAATCATTAATTTTAGTAAATCAATACCATACCCACAAGTATTAAAGCCGACAAATGCAAGCTTAGGAAACGGCGTTGTAACGAATATAAAAAATGAAACCGATTTTCAAAAGGCATTACACTATGTTCGAGAAGAACTAGGATACCGAGAAGTGCTAGTGGAGCAGCATGTATCTGGAAAAGAGTATAGAGTATATGTAGTTGATAATAAGGTAATAGCGGCCTATAATCGTGTGCCTGCCAATATAAAAGGGAATGGTGTTAATACCATTGAGGAACTGATAAACTTAAAAAACCTTGAACGAAAAAGAAATGCACGTTTAAAAAGCTGTCTTATAGAAGTTGATAAAGAAATTCTAGAATTTGTCCAAGAAGCGGGATATTCCATGCAAGATGTTCTTGAAAAAGGTGAGGTCTTATACCTTAGAGAGAAAACGAATGTATCTTCTGGGGGAGACCCAATAGACGTTACAGACACCATGCCGGATGAAATAAAACAAGTGGCTATTGATGCTTTAAGGGCTATTCCTAACTTTCCTCATGGAGGAGTAGACATAATTGTAAATGAAAATCCCGATATTAAAGATCCGGCAGTTGTGATTGAACTAAATCCAACCGCCCAAATTGGTGGAGCTTTGTATCCGTTAAGAGGAAAGGCGAGAAATATTCCTGCTGCCATTATTGATTATTATTTTCCTGAAACGAAAGGAATAGATACTTCTAAATCAAAGATATATTTTGATATGACAACAGTATTAGAACCATTAGAAAATCGTTCGGTAGTAGAAGTAGAAGTTTCTCCAGCTCCTATTGGCGAACTGTATGCCAAAAAATATGTTATTTCGGGAAATGTACAAAGATTTAGTTATCACCAATGGCTTAAGCAGCAAGCTTTAGATCTTGGACTAAATGGGTATGTCAAAAATAGACTATTTAACGAGATTGAAGTTTTAGTAGCAGGAACCGATAGATCTGTTATAAATGAATTCAGAAATGTTATTCAAAAGTATCGAAATATTAAGATTGACAAAATACATGAAGAGGTCTGGAAGGAACCAGTAGTTATAGGATTCGAAATAGAGGAGAATTATAACACGTCGAGTCTAAAATCAATCCAATACAAAATTAGAAAAATAGAAAAAGACCTTGAAAATAAAGTGAAACGTAAAAATCGCCTAGAGAAAGATAATCGTTATATAATAAATAGTACATCTTGGAGAATTACAGCTCCATTTAGGACTATAGGTTCAATATTAAAGAAGAGAAAGTAATATATTTATACTGTTTATCACTAAATGTTATTCTATAATAAGAGAATATGTAAGTTAGCAGTTCTCTTTAAAACGGAGGGAAAATATGTCAAAATTAAAACTTGTAGCTACTGGTGATGTGTTACTTCATGATAGAATCTATAATTTATGTAAAACGAATAATGGTACCTATGATTTCACGAAGAAAATGGCTCCAGCAGAAAAATTACTTAAATCAGGAGACATTACGCTGGTTAATCTAGAATCGATTGTTGCGGGGGAAGAATTAGGACTAGCATCGTTTCCTAAGTTTAATAACCCAGTGGAGTTGGCTGAGAATTTGAAGCAATTTGGAACGGATATCGTTTCCAACTCTAATAACCACACAATGGATTTTGGTGAAGAAGGTGCTCTAAAGTCAATTGAAAATTTAGAGAAGATTGGCTTAATGTATGTGGGTTCATATAAATCAGAAAAAGACCGGAAAAAATATCGAATTATTGAAAAGAACGGAATTAAGTGTGCATTCCTATCTTATACTTGTGTAACTCTAGGAAGTAATCCACCAAAAAACAAAGATTATTTGTTAAATAGAATTGTTAAAAATCAAACGAAGGATGTCAGAAGAGAGATTGAACGCTTGAAGGAGGCACATTCACCAGATGTAGTAATTGTTTCTTTACATTTCGGTAGAGAGTACCCATTGTATCCAGTGTCTTCTCAAAAAGAGGTAGCAGCCTCTATTTCTGATGCAGGTGCAGATATAATTATTGGTCACCATCCACATGTATTGCAACCAGCAGAATGGATTACGAACTCTCGTGGAAGAAAGACATTTGTCATATATTCGTTAGGGAATTTCTATACAGGTCAAAAAGGACTTTATAGACAAATAGGTGGAGTATTATCTCTAGAGATTAGCAAAGATTCTTATGGTGCAGTAGTGAAGAAACCTATTCTTGATCTGACATTTGTTGATTCTAATAAAGGTGGGGGATACCAAATGTATCCGTTTGTAGACTATATACAGAAAAACCCATATATTAAAACGCCACATGGGGAGTTTGATTCCTTAGAAGTCTATAGTGAAATTTCAAATCGATATAAAGATTGGATGCCGGAAATCGAAATAAAATAAGAATAGCTTAAGTATCTTTCAGACTGTCGAGAAACCCTCGATAGTCTTTTTAGTTATAAGAAATTGTAAAAGCTTATCGTGTAAAAGTAACACCGAAGGAAGAAGTAGAAATTCCTGTGCTTACCTTACCGTCATGCCAAAATGAAAAGAAGTCCCAAGCAATTAGTACTTACTTGGGACTTGATATTTAGTGCTTTAACACTATTGTTCTTATTTGAAAACTTTAAGTACTTTTCTTAGTGGTTTTGTTACTTTCCACGAGGTGCTGGATTCCATCTGTTTTAATCTTTTCTTCAGTTGTTTATTTTGCTTCATCGTTATGTCTGTAAGTCTTTCTCTTTGTTCATACTCTGCAAATTACGAACCAGTCTCTGATAGTCTCCTTTTAGATTACTATATTTCTTCAGATAAGAGATATCATTTGATTCATTCGAGTTAGTAGTTGGCTCTAGAATATGGAAGCCATGTTGAATTGGTGTTTTACGTACTTTCCTAATTATTTCTGAACCAGGTGCACTCTTTGTTACTAAGCTTTCAAGCTTTTTCTCAAATATGCCAAGTTTTGCTTTACTTGAACCAACTATAATGGCGATATTCCCGTTTTCTAAGTGTTTAATATACCCATTAATCTTATGGTTAAAGGCCAGACGTTTTACTTTTTGAGCAAACTCCTCTGTATATTCACAATTTGTTATGAGAAATCTCCTTAAGACAATTGGGAAGTTGGATATTTTTGGCACTTTAATTTCTGCTGCATTCCTACCTATACAAGCATCATAAATAAAATCATAATCTATATAGAGCTTATTGGCCTCAGCACGGTTGTAATTGAATGTTTCTGGGAAGTAAAAGTCTATGATATGGGATGGAATGTCTCTAGCAGCACCTTCCATAGGAAATAAATGCTGCGTTATATGTGCTCGAGAGTTAATCTCGATTACGACACCACTATCATTTTTTTCATCAACTATCATGTCAATTCCGCAATGCGGTAATGAAGGAATACTGTTTGTCGCTGCTACGGCAATTTGTTTAATGTTATCGGAAATGTTATCGGTGATATCAATTGAGTCTCCACCAGCAGACACATTGTTCTTCGTTTTTAGATAGAAGACTTCTCCTTCTTGTAACACAGTATCCATATCATAGTTTTTGCGTTTTAATAATGTTCTTGTTTCCTTATCAACTGTAATAGGACGATTAGTTAATGAAGGAAGAGCAGAACGTTTCTTGTTTTTACTATCAATTAACTGTTTGATAGTTGATTTTCCATCACCTATTACGTGTGATCGAACTCTCTTTAAAGCTCCTACGACTTTACCATCAATGATATAAAGTCGATAATCATCACCTTCAAAATATTTCTCTACGATTATATGAGGACGTTTTAACTCTCTTCTTACGTACTCCAGTGCTTCTATTAACTCATCCTCATTTTTGATGTTCGCTATTACCCCTTTACCACCAGTTCCGTTTAATGGTTTAACGACTATTGGGTATTGAAGTGTATTAGCATATTGAATAATGTCTTGATCTGAGATAGTTTCATCAAATTCCTTACCAACAGGTGTTGGAACATTATTCTTTAATAAAAGCTCTTTAGTAGTTTGTTTGTTTTTGGTTAATTCTTTAGCTTCAACAGAAACTAAATCTCCACGAGTAGCAGAAAAATGATGTGTTTTATTACCATCGGAAATGGAATAATAGGGTTCTATTGCTCCCGATTTTTCCAATAAGATTTTTATATTAATCTCTAGTCCTCTTCGCCAAGCCTCTAATATAATACTATAAGTACTTAGCATATAATTATTTGCTTTCTCAGGAATACAGTTTTCTAAATGGCTTAAATATCTTTCATTCATATAATCAAATTCCTTCCTAATACAAGGTAATAGATGTTTATTTAATATGTAGATTGCCTATTTTATTTTAACATAAAAGTGGAAAATGAAAAATTATTATCCAATAATACATGTATTATTTCTTTACTAATGGATTAATTTAAAGATAGACTACTTGTAATGAATCAGGTCCTTGAATGAAGATAGAATCTAAACTCAAGACTAAAGCATAAACGATATATAATTATACCCTATTTTCGCATTTTTAGTTATAGTAGAAGAATAAGATTAGTTGGATTATACGTTTCCAAATAGGAGGTAGCTATTTGTATAATATCTTGTCTTTTTTTAAACGTAATCCGAAGAATACATCTAGGAGGAAATCGAATATGAGTCAAAACAAGGTTGAATTGTTTCCACACTTAACACATGAGGTTGTTTCAGATATAACTGGATTCAAGCTTTGTTCTTATTTAGTAGCATTAGAAGGTTGGAGAAGGGGATTAAAGCTTACTTGGTATAAAGATGAGACTGATCTTTGCAAATTAGATAGACTAAAGAGCAGTACCCAAGGGAAGTTTTTCTCGTTGAGCAGTAATACGTCTACACATTACTTTTTCAGATCAAGAGGAGACTTTGTTTCTAATAAATCAGTTCGGATTTGTCAGAATAAAGATAAAACGAAAGAATTATTAGCTCAAAAGAATGTACCAGTACCAATTGGGGATATATTCAACCCAAATAATGAAGAAGAAATAATTAACTATTGCACTGAAATTGGTTTCCCGGTCGTTTTAAAACCTTTGAATGGAAGTATGGGTAAAGGCGTATTTACCAATATAAGTAATCAGGATGAACTGAAAGAGATCTTGGAAAACATAAAGAAATTATATAATTACAAGGAATACCTTGTTGAAAAGTATTACCCAGGTAAAGAATACCGCATTTACGTAGTAGGTGATAAAGTAGTTGGTGCTACAAATCGAGTACCTGCAAATGTCGTTGGTGATGGAATCCACACGATAAAAGAGCTAATAGATCAAAAGAATGAAGATAGAAAGAAAAATCCATATCTTGCTCCAAAACCAATTAAAATTGATTTCGAAGTAAAGCAAATTCTTAAAAAGGCTGGTTATACAACAGACACCATCCCTTCAAAAGGTGAGGTTGTTTATCTTAGAGAAAAAAGTAATCTATCTTCAGGTGGGGATCCAATCGAAGCAACAGACGAATTATCTGAAGGAGTTAGACAAATTGCAGTAGATGCTTTCAAAGCACTACCAGACATACCACATGGTGGGGTAGATATTATTGTAGACCCGGTTTCGAAGGATAAAGGAGTCGTATTAGAAATTAATGCAA
The DNA here is from genome assembly GCF_039581225.1 of Ornithinibacillus proteolyticus. Lineage (NCBI taxonomy): Bacteria > Bacillati > Bacillota > Bacilli > Caryophanales > Bacillaceae > Ornithinibacillus > Ornithinibacillus proteolyticus. The sequence continues at coordinate 36,652 of NZ_JBCPXV010000018.1, forward strand.
CAGCAGAGATAGGTTTTCACTTATTCCCATTACGTGGGAAAGCAAAAGATGTTCCGGGAGCTATTATTGACTACTATTTTCCTGAAACAGTAGGTAAACCAAGAAGTAACTTTTATTTTGATTATAATAGCATTTTAGAACCATTAAGCAAGTGGGCTACAGATCAAATCGTTGTTAGTAACCCAATTATAGGACAAGTTTATGCTCGGAAATATATCGTTTCTGGAAAAGTACAAAAAGTTGGTTATTTGACTTGGATTAGAAGACAAGCTTTAAGAAAGAATATAGTAGGATTTGCTAAAAAATTGGAAAACGGCTCAGTAGAGATACTGGCGATAAGTAATACGGAAAAGGTATTAGATGATCTTAAGGAACTATGCTTTAAGGGCTCCAAAAAATCAAAGGTAGAAAACGTTGTCGATGAAGTCGTAACATTGTCTAATCAGCCCATTAAAATTGGATTTGATCTGATACTTTGACCATAGAAACATGGGGAGCTGGGACATATGTAATAGAATAAAAGTAAAAATCAGCTAAATTATGGTGAAATATACGAAGTTAAAGCGACGAGGATCGAATATGTTGAGAAAATTCTGCGGTGTAACGCATCCCTTGGGGTGAGACTAGTGTAGTAACTAACCGTAACAATACAGGGAGGAAAAATCAGACACTGCGAGGCTATTTTTGCTAGGGTCGCTCCCTTGTATTGGATAGCAAAGTAAACTTCAGGGGGCAGACTTCCTTAGCGTTTGGCTTATTTTACTGTAATACATGTGACCCAAGTTCTTTCCCATTTATTAATAGAAAAATAGGAAAAATTTACAAATGATGTGCAGATAGTGACTAGTTTGAGCTATAATAAATTGGTAGAAGTGAACAAGTGGGGGAGAGCTACAGGTGAAAATGACAAAGAAAGCTATTATTCTATCATTTGCAATAGTCATATTTTTATTCATTCATTCCAAAACAACCTATGCAGAGAATATTGACGATGGCGTTGAAGATTTTACTGCTGAATCATCTAATGTCGTGATAGATACAGAAGATGAAGAGCTTGTAGAAGAAAATAAAGAAGATAGTATAGAAGAAACAGAAACGCCAGTAGAAAATGATACGGAATATGATTCAGGTAGTACGGATTCGACTGATGAGAAGGAAGAAGTAGTAAGGGATAACCAAGAGGAACATGATAATGTAGTAGAGTCCGAATCTGATCACCATTCAGCTGATGAAGTAGAATCAAAAGAGCAGGTAAGTCAAGAAATCCAAGAAAACGTTACAAATGAAGTTCTATCAAAGCAGGATACTGATTTGATAGAAAAAGAACAAAAGACGTATAAGTTAGGTGACAGAAATGTTCATCTAATAAGGATTAAAGAAAAATTAAACGCTGTTGGTTTTGATAGAATAAGTGAAACAAACTATTTTGGTAGTTGGACTGAAACAAGAGTAAAACAATTCCAAGCTAATTATGGATTAGGAGTAACAGGGGTTCTTGATGAGAAAACATTATCTAAATTAGATGAGGTATATAATTCCCCTTTCCAGCTTGGTGGTAAAAGTTCACAAATTATTGATTTAAAAGAAAAACTAAATGCAATTGGATTTAATGGTATTAGTTTAACTGCTAATTATGGTAGTTGGACTGAAACAAGGGTGAAGCAATTTCAAAGACATATTGGTCTAAAAGATAATGGAATAGCAGACGCGTATACGAGACTAAAGCTAGATGAATTTTTAAAAATAGGCTTTCAAGCAGGTGACCGTCATAGTTCTATTGTAGATTTAAAGGTGAAACTGAATAAATTGGGATTCAACGGAATTGCAGAAACGAACTATTTTGGTAGTTGGACCAAAAAACGTCTGACAGAGTTTCAAACGTATTATGGATTAAAGGCAACTGGGACAGCAAACATAGACACGCTTAAGCTATTAGACGAAATTGCTAATACTCCGTTTCAAGAAGGGGTCCGAAATGAAGCTACCAAACAGTTAAAAAAAGATTTAAATAGTTTAGGGTTTGGAAAAATTACCGTATCAACATTATATGGTTCATTTACTAAAAAACAAGTCAGCAATTTTCAAAAATATTACGGTTTGAAAGTAAATGGCATTGCTGATACAAAGACCTTGGCTAAGATCGAAGAAATTATAAAAAGTCCTTTTCGAAAAGGGGTACGAAGTGAAAAGACGATTCAATTAAAAGAAAAATTAAATCGTCTTGGGTTTGGCTATATAACGGTAACTACCCTATACGGTTCCTTTACAGAAAAACAGGTACGTAAATTCCAGCAACATTATGGCCTGCGAGTAACTGGGATAGTAGATAATAAGACCAATAAAAAGATAGATGAATTGATAAATAGTCCTCTTCAAAAAGGGAAGCATCATAAAGATGTTATTCCAGTTAAACAAAAATTAAATGCACTTGGCTATGATGGAATCGCCGTAACGGATTTATTTGGAAGTTGGACAGAAAAACGATTAAAACAGTTCCAAAAAGATTATGGATTACCTGTTAGTGGAATTGCGGATAAGGAAACTGTAAAAGCGTTGGAAAACAGCTCAGTCACTATATTCATAGATCCAGGGCATGGAGGTAGTGATCCAGGAGCTTCAGGCTATAGCCTTAAAGAAAAGTCTGTCGTATTAGATATAGCATTACGAGTAGGAGAAGTATTATCATCTAAATATCGTGGTGTAGTAGTTGACTACTCTCGACAAACAGATACTTTTATTCCATTAGAAGAAAGAGCTAATAAGGCAAATAATGGGGGAGCAGATTACTTTGTGAGCCTGCATTTAAATGCCTCTAATGGACAAGGGAAAGGCTTTGAAACTTACATTTACAATGGAAAAGTAACGAATGAAACAATTAGAAGGCAAAATGATATTCATTCTTATTTAATTGATAAGATCAATATTATGGATAGAGGAATGAAACAGGCCAACTTTAGCGTTCTACGAAATACCAATATGCCCGCTCTATTAATAGAATATATGTTTATTGATAATAAAGCAGAAAATCAAAAGTTGAGTAGTAAACAATATCGCAACTGGCTAGGTGAAATTACTGCTGATGCAATTGCAAAGTCATTTGGATTAAAGAAAAAGTAGATGAAATATATCAATGAGAAGAGAGACAATCCTTCATGGATGTCTCTCTTTTTACTTGGATAAGATTCGATAAAATAATACAAATAACAACAAAATCTATTGAAAAAATGCTAGATTTGGTCGATACTAGAATAGTGATAAAATAAGTAAAGGAGGTGAAACTAAAGTTGAAAAATAGAAAATCCTTTATGCTCTTATTAAGTATGGTTTCTATAATCTGCTTTAGTCTACAACCTATTAATGCACTAGCCGTTGGTGATTCTGAAAATTCGGAGGATGAAGAGACCGTAACAAATGGTGATTCACTAGAAGAACCGGATGTTATAGAAGAATCTGATGCTAATGAAGAAGCGTTGGATGAGGTAAAGGAATCAAGTGAAGAAGAATCTGAATCACCCCAAGATACTGAAATAACGGATGAGGAAGAACCAGTGGAGCAGTCGACAGAGGAAAAGGCTGCTAACGAAGAAGAAGAGTCTAAGCAGCAAGAAGAAGTGACTGCTGAAGAGACAGAAGAACCTGAGGTATCTACACTGACAACAAATTCTGTCCAAAACGGTTATACCGTATTTAAGCCTGGAGATAGACATGAAGGCATTATTGAGTTAAAAGTGAAATTAAATGCTATCGGTTTCGATAATATTAGCGAAACAGATTTGTATGGTAGTTGGACTGAAACTCGGGTTAAACAATTCCAAGACAATTATGGTTTATCCGCTACTGGTGTAGCAGATGAAGAGACACAAGCAAAATTGGATGAAGTTTATTATAGTCCGTTTCAGCTTGGGGGAAGTTCCGAAGAAATTATTGATTTAAAGAAAAAATTAAATCTAATGGGTTTTGATGGAATTAGCTTAACTATTAATTATGGAAGCTGGACTGAGACACGAGTTAAACAGTTTCAAAGCTTTATCGGTCTAAAAGATAATGGTATAGCGGATGCTTATACTAGACAAAAGCTAGATGAGTTTTTAGAAGTTGGCTATGGTGTAGGAGATCGACATCATTCCTTAGTTAACATGAAAAGGAAACTAAATACGATCGGGTTTGATAGAATATCAGAAACCGATTTATTCGGAAGCTGGACTAAAACTAGAATAGAACAGTTTCAAGCTAATTATGGTTTGAAAGTTACAGGAAGAGCAAATGCTGAAACCTTGTCTAAACTGGATGAAATAGTAAATAATTCATTCCAGGTTGGTGATCGGGACGAAGCAATTATTGAATTAAAGAAGAAATTAAACCGTATGGGCTTTGATAGAATATCAGAAACTGATTTATACGGTAGTTGGACAAAAACACGTGTCGAGCAGTTTCAAGAGTTTATTGGATTAAAACCTAATGGTATTGCGGATGCATATACAATCCAAAAACTAGATGAATTCATGGATAAAGGGTATAAGCTAGGAGATCGTCATGATATCTTAGTCACCGTGAAAAACGGGCTAAATAAAATCGGTTTTAGTGGAATTCAAGAGACAAACTATTTTGGTAGCTGGACCGAAACACGTGTAAAACAGTTCCAAGAATATTATGGAATTGAAGTAACAGGAACCATCAATGCAGCTACTTTAGATAAACTTGATGAGGTTCTAAATAGTCCACTTCAATTAAATAAGCGCCATGATGATTTAATCCAATTAAAACATAAACTGAATTGGTTAGATTATGGATATATTACGGTTACGGATTTATATGGATCCTTCACAGAAAAAATGGTGAGAAAATTCCAGAAAGACCATGGACTACCTGTGAGTGGTATTGCTGAACCTAATACGATTGCCAAGATTGATGAAGTATTAGAAACAACATTCCAACCAGGGCAAAGACATGATGGAATTGTTGTGTTAAAGAAACATCTAAATAGTATTGGTTTTGGTAATATTTCCCTAACTGCGCTATATGGAGACTTCACTACGAAAAAAGTAAGAGAGTTTCAAGAGTATTATGGTCTAAATGTAACAGGGTCTGCTGATTTTGCTACTTTAGAAAAGATTTTAAGTATTGTAGATAGTCCTTTCCAGGAAGGGAAGCGCCATAATGACACGGTAACGTTAAAAGAGAACCTAAATCAACTTGGATTTGGTTACATTACAGTTTCAACATTATATGGCTCATTTACAGTACAACAAGTAAAAGCATTCCAAGAATATTACGGTTTAGTTGTAAATGGAATTGCAGATGATAGAACCATTGCCAAAATAAATGAACTACTAGAGAGTCCTTTCCAAGTTGGTAAACAGCACAAAGATACAGCAACTCTCAAAGCGAACCTAGACAGATTAGGCTTTGGTCCATTGGATTCAACAAGCACGTATGATGCTTCGACTGCACAAGCAGTGACAAACTTTCAGAAGCATTACGGATTAAGAGTGAATGGAATAGCGGATGAGGTTACCTTAGCAAAGGTGAATTCTATTCTTGCTAGTCCGTATCAACTAGGAAATCGGGATAATTATATCATTACCATTAAAGAGTACTTGAATTATTTGGGATATAATAATATTCAGGTCTCAGATTACTTTGGTGATTGGACAGAAACGCGATTAAAACAGTTCCAAAGAGATTATGGCTTACCTGTAAGTGGAATAGCGGATGAGATTACGTTAGCTGTACTGGAAGAGGCTGCTAGTGTTAAAGAAATATATATGAAAACACAATATAATATAACGCTTGATAAGGCATTGGAATTACAAATGGCATTAAAAAACCCAGCTCCTCAAACCGATAACTCAACTGGCTATATTAGTAGCAAGTATTTAGATGTATACAGCGGTGGTAGAATTACTGGGATAGTTGTCAATCTGCGTTTATCCCCAGAAATAAAAAATGGGAATATATTCACTAGTGTTGAAGCAGGTACTCAGTTTGTCGTGTTAGATGATAATGTTACAGGAAGCATGTATGATGGAAGTACTAGATGGATCAAGGGACAATATCAAGGTGAAGTGGTATATGTTCACAGCTCATTAGCGGCTGTTAGTGGGAAAGTAGGAATCACTAATGGTAGAGTAAATGTTAGAGCTGGTCAAAGTACTAGTACGTCCATCTATCAAACAGTAGATCCAGGTACTATATTCACTGTGAAAGAGGAAGGGAATCTTTGGCATAAAGTACAACTAAGTTATGCATGGAGAGACGCGAATCCAGAAGATACGAAATACTACTTGGATCCAACGAATTTTGCTAATGATGCAACACAGAAATACCAATTCCTAGACTTACGCCATTTTACAGGAGTTCCAGCTTCAGAACTTAATGAACTTCTTGTAGGTGCTGGGGTATTGGAAGGTAAAGGTGAAGTATTTAGAGAGGCAGCACGAATTGCGGATATTAATGAAATTTATTTAGTATCCCATGCGCTTCTTGAAACAGGAAGAGGTAAATCACCTTTATCTACAGGTGAAATTAAGCATAATGGTAAGCCGGTATATAACTTTTTCGGTATTGGTGCTTTCGATGGCTGTGCTAAGGATTGTGGTACACAAAGAGCGATTGCTGAAGAATGGTTTACTGTTGATGATGCCATAATGGGTGGTGCGCAATTTGCTGGGAACTCCTATATTTATGCTGGACAGCATACGTTATATTTAATGCGCTGGAATACACCTTCTATGGATAAGAATGGTAGAGCATCTCATCAGTATGCAACAGACATAGCCTGGGCATCGAAACAAATCTCCAATTACAAAAGGATTTATGATAAAGGAAATTATAAACTAATTTTCGATATACCAGTTTACAAGTAATCTATAAGTCTAGTTCTTCGTTACGATGGAGAACTAGACTTTTTACTTTCTCATTCCTTTACTAGAATACAATATTCTATCAAGTTTTAATTATCATGGTTACACCTCAAAATTAAGAGCTACATTTCGAATAATATGTTAGAATACTAATAGAAAAAAATTATTAGAGTTGGTGCATTATGTTTAATGTGAAGGAATTAATTATCGCTTTTTGTATAGCAACATTAACCACTTTATTCATTACTCCTCTAATCAAAAAAATAGCATATAGGTGTAATAGCATTGATAAACCAGACCAAGACAGAAAAATGCATGATAAAGAGCGTGCGAGTATGGGTGGGTTAGCTATTTTTATTGGTGCTTCAGTGGGGTTTCTATATTTGAAGCCATATGACCCGCACATGAACGCCATTATCATTGGTGCAGTGATTATGATTATTACTGGCTTGATAGATGATATTTTTAACCTGAAACCGTTACTTAAACTGACTGGTCAAATTATGGCTGCAGTTGTAGTGGTCTCCTCTGGATTAATTATAGAAAAATTGACCATTCCTTTTATTGGAACAGTTTATATAGATTATTTCGGAATCGTACTAACAATCATTTGGATTGTTGCTGCTTCTAACGCAATTAACCTGATTGATGGGTTAGATGGATTGGCTGCTGGCGTTTCAGCGATTGCGTTAATTAGTATGTTAGTTATGGGGATAATGGACGCGCGTTTAATAGTCGTGTCATTATGCATTATTTTAATTGGAAGTTGTCTAGGTTTTTTATTCCACAACTTCTATCCAGCCAAGATATTTATGGGAGACACCGGGGCATTATTTTTAGGCTATTCTATTGGAATTATATCCATGCTAGGTCTATTTAAGAATGTTGCCTTCTTTAGCTTTATTATTCCTATTATCGTAATAGCTGTCCCAGCTTTTGATACCGTTCTTGCCATAATAAGAAGAATTCTGAACAGGCAGGGCATTGCTACTGCTGACCGAGATCATATCCACTATCGTTTAATTAAAATGGGATATTCACATCGTACTACAGTACTTATTATATACGGATTTAGTGCGTTTTTTGGTAGTATGGCAATTATATTTAACAGTACAAGGCTCCTTACTTCATTAGCTATTTGCTTTTTTATTAGTTTAGGAATCCAGTTAATTTCTGAATTAGCAGGGATTACACGTGATAACCGACAGCCGCTATTAAATAGCTTACGAAAGATATCCTTATTTAGTAAGGGACCAAGGGTAAAATAAGAAAGAACAACTTAATCTTAAGCGGTAATGCCCACTGAAAGGGAGAGTTTCAAATCTTACTTTCAGTGGGATTTTTAGTTTGGTTAAATATCATGAGAAACGTAGATATTCATAATGGAATGGAAATATTTCTAAGGAGATGGAAATTAAAACTAGGGATAATAAAAAGTACCGCTCCCTAAAAGATTTACTTTTAGGGAGCGGTACCTAGATTGAGTTTATCTATACTTAAGGAGTACTATTACTATTATCTATAGATTGGTTGACTACTTCAGTATTTTCCAACTCCAAATGGTTCTTAAGCAGTGTTTTTACATCATAAAGTGATGTTTGATCTAACTGCCAGTAGTAAACCGATCCTGGTTGATAATCTGAACCTTGTACGGTCATCGATTCCATATCCAGGCCGTCTCCATTTAAGGCATAGGAAACTAAACTTGTCATTTCATCAAATGTCATATTTGTTGTCATGTTGGACCCTACTGCTTCAATCACATCTCCTAGTTTTAGAATGGAACTAGCAGACATGGATTCTTTAACTACTGCTTTGATGATTTCCATTTGGCGTTTTCCACGTTCTATATCGTTATCTAGCTTTCTAGTACGAGCTAAAGCTAGTGCCTCTTCACCGTCTAATACTTGCTCACCTGGTAATAGGTGGATAGAATTTTTCTTGTCTTCTGAATTGGATTCCCAAAATTCATATGGTACTTCAACTGTAATACCACCAATTGCATCAATTACTTCAACAAAAGCGTGGAAGTTGACCTTCACATAATAGTCGACAGGTATTTCTAATAAATTTTCTACTGTTTCAATTGATGCTTCTACCCCACCGAATGCATGGGCATGAGCGATTTTATCTTCATAACCAACCTCTGGTATATAAACATAAGAATCACGAGGGATACTTAATAATTTTACACTTTTATCTTTTTTATTCAAAGTGGCTAGAATTAATGCGTCGGATCTTGAGTTTCCTTCGTTAGCACGATGGTCACTTTCATCAACACCAATAATTAAAATCGATACATTATCCACATTAGGATCTACAACCACATCCCTAAATTTGGACTTCTCTCTTCCATCATCTTCATATGAGTCGGTAATAGCAGCGTCTGCCTTTATATATAAAGATATAGCGTAGCCAACTCCAGCAAATATAACCAGTAGTGGCACTAAGAGTATAAATACTCTTTTCCTTAACTTTCTTTTTTTCTTTCGTTGTACCATCCGAGACTGGTCGGAATCCTGTTTAACCATTTTAATTTTTCCCCTTTTTCTTAAAAGACTTGTAGATTAAAAGCTATCCTTTATTTTACTATGAATTAAGACACTCGTACATTAAAAATTTATTACATGTACATGAAAAAACTGTCATTACATTAGACGAAACTTAACTAAAGATGTTTCAAAAGACACAAACTATTCTAGCATATTTAGATCATTTCAACTACAACTTATTAATAGTAACCAATTTAGGTTAGAAACTTATTTAATGGGATTAGTATGTGAATTGTCACACAATGTAGGTTGTGTATGGATATTACAAAGAATATTGGAAAAGTAATAGGTTACCCTATATAGTAAACGCTGGGACATTTGCTTAATGGAGATGTTGTCTTCTTATGTATATGTCCACGAAAACGAATAAAATTATCCTTACTCACTATAACATAATGGTATAATTAGGAGAGGAATTTTAAGGAGTGACTACAATGAATATAACAGTAGCTGGCATTGGATATGTCGGACTATCCAACGCTATCTTATTAGCTCAGCATAATGAAGTAATTGCACTAGATATAGTGAAAGATAAAGTAGATATGATTAATAATAGAAAATCTCCGATAGAAGACAAAGAGATTGCGGAATATTTAACTTCAAGACAATTATCCTTAACTGCAACAACTGATGATACCCTAGCTTTTCAACATGCAGATTATGTAATCATTTCTACACCAACCAACTACCATCCTGATAAAAACTATTTTGACACTAGTAGTGTGGAGAATGTAATAGAGAAAGTGTTGTCGATAAATCCTAATGCTGTAATGGTAATAAAGTCTACTATTCCGGTTGGATTTACGGATAAAGTTAGAAAGCAGTTTAATACAGATAAGATTATTTTCTCACCAGAATTTTTAAGAGAAGGGAAGGCTCTGTACGATAATTTGTATCCTTCTAGAATTATAGTTGGGGAGCAATCAGATCGAGCAAAAACTTTTGCTGATTTGCTAGTACAGGGAGCTATTAAGGAAGATATTCCGGTTCTTTTTACAAATTCAACAGAGGCTGAAGCTATTAAACTTTTCGCCAATACCTATCTTGCTATGAGGGTTTCTTTCTTTAATGAGCTAGATACGTATGCAGAAATAAAGGGGCTAAATACTCGTCAAATAATTGAGGGAGTTGGATTAGATCCGCGAATTGGCGATCACTACAATAATCCTTCCTTTGGGTATGGTGGCTATTGTCTACCAAAAGATACGAAACAGCTCTTAGCTAATTATAAAGATGTACCGAATGTTATTATTAAGGCTATTGTTGAAGCAAACGACACTAGAAAAACCCATATTTCTCGTATGATTTTGGAACGAAAACCAAAAACGGTTGGAATTTTTAGGCTAACAATGAAATCTGGTTCGGATAATTATAGAGAATCGGCAATACAGGATGTGATGAAACAAATTAAAGACCATGGTGTTGATGTTGTTATTTATGAACCTACCTTAAAGGAAAGTACATTTATAAATTCAAGTGTGGTTAATGACTTTGAAGAATTTAAACAGATTAGTGATGTCATTGTTGCTAACCGTTTTTCGGAAGAATTAAGAGATGTGAAAGATAAAGTTTATACAAGAGATGTGTTTAGCAGGGACTAATAACAGAAGCTCCATTGGCACTTTCAATGGGAGCTTCTTTCTATTAGAGGACACTTTAATCGTAAACGCGTATAATTGAAATCTTTGGCTTGTTAAATATGGCCCAAAATCCAATGTCTTCTTTTTTTCGTACAGGTACTTTTTTATCGGTTATTGTCGTTACATAAATCTTGCATTATCTTTGTGGTGGAGATGCCGATGGTCCTTGGTAAATAGATAACTTCACAATACTCCCTTAAGAAATCAAACTTCCCTTCCCAGTCGTCACCCATCACGAATACATCAATCTCATGTTTAATGACATCATCAATCTTTTGTTCCCAAGTGTTCTCTTGGATGACTTCATCGACATAGCGAATTGCTTCTACGATCGCTTTTCTATTGTCGAAGCTGTGATACGCTTTTTTATTTTTTAACTGGTTAAATTCGTCTGTAGACACGGCTACGATTAGATAATCACCTAAATTCTTAGCTCGCCTGAGTAGATTAATATGTCCAGTATGAAGTAAATCAAATGTACCATATGTGATAACCTTCCTCATCCTACATGCACCTCCAGTTATTAGTATCATAATAGCATAGTTCCACCAATACTTAATAAATAATAAGAAAATGTAAATTCGATTAATTCCTCATATATTCCTCTACAAGTAATTTATCATACTAGCAAGTCTTCCAATTATTATCAATAATAAATGGTAAAACCCTCCTAAAAAATGTATAATAAAATAAATTATAAAGAAAATTCTAAATTCGAATGAGGTAGGCGAGAATGTCCAATTCCAAACAGTCTGAAAAAACAAAACTACATTGGCTAACCATTAGTATAGGAGCTGTCATCTTATGCGTCATTATAACAGTAGTTCATATAGATAACTATTATAGTAGTGTAATGGAAACCTTTCATGATTGTATGTATCAACCTCTTTCAACAATTGACCACGAGCGTTCAAAGGAAAAGCTTGCTAATAAGGAGAGACTTAACTTTCTTCTTCTAGGAGTAGAGCAACGTGCCGGAGATATAGGTAGAGCCGATTCAATCGTTGTTTTATCCTTAAATCCAAGTACAGATTCGATTAAGCTGATTAACATTCACAAGGATACACGGGTAAGTATGATGAGCGAGGATACGGAGGGTAAATTAGCACATGCGTTTGCTAATGGAGGAGTTGAAATGGTAGTGGAATCCGTGGAGAATTTACTCGATATGGAGCTAGATTACTATGTTCAATTGAACCTAACTGGTATAGCGGATTTAGTTGATTCCCTCGGTGGTATTATGATAGACAATCAGTTGGACTTTGAAGTAGATGGTGTTCACTTTGCTAGTGGTGAGCTTCATTTGAGTGGTACACAGGCAATGCGATATCTTCAGAAGCTCGCTGATAACCCTATGGATGACCTTACTCAAATAATAAGACATCGTCAAGTCCTAGATGCCATAATCGATACAAGTACGAAGGAGCTAACGATACATAAGCTAGAGGTTTTACTAGATTTTATGTTAGCGAATGTGAGAACCAATTTGCATGTTGACTTGATGAAGGATTTCATTGAGAACTACACTGATGGTCATAAAGCAGTATCGAGCTATATGCTTCAAGGGAGCATAGAAGAAATGGATGGTGTCTATTATCTCCTTATTCCGGATGAAGAAGTGGAAAAGGTTCATCACATGCTCGGTGATTCAGCGGGAGAGCTTTAAGACACGTAAATCAGACGTAGTGTTCTGCTACCTGTGGCAAGGAATTTTATTCAACTGCTTTTATATAATCGAAAATTCCTTTAGGAAAGTGATATTAAATTTGCATGATATCGAACAGCATAGCGCATAAATTTTTTTTGAATTCTTTGCCCCCTTTTCCTCCTTTCTCACGATTATAGTAGTGAAAGGAGGTGCTTGAGCATGGCAGTGGCAGATTTAATGAATTCTCAGCTGCGTCTGGTGTTTCATGATGGGAATGACCCAGTTAATGGGAGTCCTATTTATAAAGCAAAGAGCTTTAACAATGTGAAAACAGACGCAACACCAGATCAGCTTTATGCAATTGCAAATGCGTTTGCTGGATTGCAGGAGCGTCCATTATTTAACATCGAGCGTAAGGATAGTTCTGATATTCGTCAAGGTTAAGGGACTATTGCGAAGCGGCTTGGAATATAGGAGAAAGGAGGAGCTTACGTGAAGGTACTAGAATTAAAGTTCGAAAATACGGACGGTAAAATTGTAACCTATTCATTGGAGCAACCAATCGAGCCAGTTGATCCTGTTAGCGTTTCAGAAGCGATGGATGAAATCATTGCCCAAAACGCATTCACATCAAGTGGCGGGGATTTAGTAGCGAAGCATAGTGCACGTATCGTTGACCGCACAGTGGAAGAAATTGAATTAGTCTAACGATGAGGGAGGTTACCTTAAGCGCAAGGTAGCCTCTTTTTTACTTGTATGGAGGTGAGCAAGGTGGAAAATTGGATATCACTCATCACAGAACTAGGCTTTCCAGTAGCGGTAACGTTTTATTTACTGCATCGTATCGAAGGGAAGCTGAACCTATTGATTGAGTCGATTCATGCACTGCCAGAGAAGATGAAGTAAGGTTAGGAAGGGGGACAGGCTTGTTAACCATCTTGTCCCCAGTCTTAACTAATTGAAACATTTGCTTAAATTGTATCGTCTTATTCGTTACGGAGGTGGTCTTGGTGAAAAAGCAATGTATATTATGGATTTGCTATGGCGGAATATTATTATTACTAATTGGCTGTGGACAAGAAAGGAATAGTTCGATCATTAACGAGGATGTAGAGTTTGGTCGTAAAGATTATCAGAAGGTTGTTTTACATAACAATCAATTAGGATTCGACTTACTAGCTTCTGAAGAATTAAAGCAAGATGGAAATCTATTCCTCTCGCCGATAAGTTTATTCATGGCGTTGTCGATGGTCCAAAACGGTGCAGATGGCAATACCTTAGATGAAATGAATGCTGTCTTACATCGTAACGGAATGGACTCACTGGAGCTGAGTAAGGCCAATGCTTCATGGATGGACATTCTTCATCGAGATTCAGACCATATTCAACTACATGTAGCGAATTCCATCTGGTTAAATAATCGATTTTCCTTCCAAGAGGATTTTGCTCAATTAAATCGGGATTATTTCAATGCACACATAGAGGAATTCGATATTTCTACTGATGATACAGTAAACGAAATGAATGATTGGATCAAGCGTTCCACCAATCAGAAGATTGATGAGGTCATAACATCACCACTCGATTCTGATACGGTGGCTATTCTTCTAAATGCGATTTATTTCAAAGGTGAATGGAAGTATGAATTTAATAAGAAAAGAACAGAAGTGAGCTCTTTTTATCTTGATGATGAAACATCCAAAGAAATACCGCTCATGATGCTTGAGGAAGAATTAGCATACCTAGCTACTGATGATTTTCAAGCTGTATCGCTACCATATGGAAATGAAGAAATGAGCATGAAAGTATTCTTGCCAAAAGAAGAAAAGGACTTAAAGGGATTTTTGGAAATGCTGACTTATGATAATTGGAAGAAATGGACAGGAGATTTCAAGGAAAAAGAAGGAACAGTTTACCTACCTTCATTTGAATTGGAATATGAACTAGTCTTGAATGATATATTAAAAGAACTTGGGATGGAGTCTGCCTTTGATTATAACGCTGATTTCACACGGATGATTGAAGAGAAGGATCCTATTTGGATTAGTGAAGTGAAACAAAAGACATTCCTGGAAGTGAATGAAGAAGGTACCGAGGCAGCTGCCTCTACCTCTGTTGGAGTGGTCACAGAATCGGCTACTTTGGATGGACCATTCTACATGAGGGTTGACCGGCCCTTTTTCCTAGCCATTGTAGATGATGAAACAGAAACAATATTATTTATGGGAGCGATTCGAAATCCATAATGGATAGTGTCATATCCCCTCCTTGTAATAGCGATCCTAATACTAGTACATACTAGTAATCACGAAGGAGGGATTGATTATGGCGGATGAAAAAACGAAAGCACCATTTTACAAGAAGTGGTGGTTTTGGTTACTTGTTATCATCATCCTGTTATTTGTCCTTTTTGGTACAGGGAATGAAGAGGATTCCTTAGAATCCCGGGAAAACGGGAATGAACAAACAGATACAACAGACGAAGTTGGAGAAAACCCAAATACAAATGATGATGTAACAGAAGGGGAAAATTCTAACAAGGAGCAAGCTACTAGGGACAATTCAAATGCAGAAGAGACAACGCTTCATGCTGGAAAGTTTATGGTAGGGGAAGATATTCCAGTTGGTCGTTATGTCATTAACGGTGATGGTACGGGTAATTTGTTTGTATATGATGAGAATGGCTTACCTACTGTAAATGAAATCCTTGATCATTCAGGCGAGATGGGCGTAACCAGTATTACGACGAATTTGGAAGCTGGACATGAGATCGAAATCTCTGGCCTTGATAATGTAACATTTACCCCGGCAGAAACGTCCTTATCTAACACACTCTCCACAGGAACTTGGCAAGTGGGACTGGATATTGAACCTGGTCGGTATAATGTCACGGCCCCAAGTGGTATGGGGAACTTTGTAATCTATAACGCTATGGATCTGCCCGCAACAAATGAAATTCTCGATGCTTCTGGTGAACTAGGTGTCACGCAGATAACAGTGAATTTAGAAGAAGGCCAAGTGATTCAGATTAGTGGATTGAATGAAGTGAATTTTGAACTGAAATAATAATGTGGCTGCTGACTTGGAGTTGGCAGCCTTCTTATTTCTATACGGGTTACTGTTAATGAGTTATAGTTAAACATATAATATCTATACCAAAGTAATTAAAGTGACTATTTAATACAATATAACAACTACTAATTAATAGTAACAACTTAACCAATAAATCCCCCAAGCATCTCATCAAGCTAGTTTTCTTTACAGAATATCCGTATCCAGCATTTTTACAATTAAACAGAGTTCTATGATTAAGGTGATTTTTAGTGAATTACCAAGTTCATTTTGTTTTATTACAGTAATAGCAAATAATACAACTTCTGTATCCCTTATTGCTATTGGCTGCTATGCTCTGATATTCTTATAGGTGTAATATTATTGAAGTGAATATTTACTTGAAGGGGTTAAGATTAAGTTTTATAACATAATCCTATCAAACTAAAGTATCGTTAATATAATGAGATACTTACAGAAATAGGAAGTGAGATAACCATGATTGATATTCATAGTCATATTTTACCGGGAATTGATGACGGTGCAAAAACAACCATCGAAAGCATAGGGATGGCTCAGGAAGCTGTAAAACAAGGAATTCACACGATTATTGCTACACCACATCATCAAAATGGCCAATTTATCAATCGGAGACAAGACATCGAGAACTATGTAAAGCGGCTTAATAATACTTTAGAGAAACATAATATTCCGTTAAAGGTTTTAGTAGGACAAGAAACACGTATAAACAGTGATATGGTCCAGGAGTTAGAATCAGATATCATTGCCACCATTAATAACACAAACTATGTGTTTGTTGAATTTCCTTCTTCAGATGTACCTCGCTATGCAGAGCAAATCCTATTTGATATTCAAGTTGCAGGATACTTACCAATTATTGTCCACCCAGAACGAAATCGGCAATTAAAAGAGAATCCTTCTATTTTATTTAACCTTGTAAAAAAAGGGGTCCTTACTCAAGTTACGGCAGCGAGTTTAGTCGGGAATTTTGGGAAGAAAATTCAAAAATTCTCCTATCAATTAATTAATCATAATTTAACGCACTTTATTGCGTCTGATGCTCATAATATTACAACAAGAGGTTTTGTGATGCAGGAAGCATATCAAGCTTTAAGACATAAATTTGGCAACGAGTTCTACTATATGTTCTTGGAAAATGCACAGCTCCTAATTGACGGTCAATATGTTTATTGTAATGAACCAGACCGGATCCAGAAAAAATTTTTCGGAATATTTTAGAATGGTTATGTTAATCTTGTAAAATCAATTTTCAGTTAGCGAAATGAGGAACAGTATTTTAGTTGGGTGTAATAAAGCAAAAACTAGTTCGATAATTGAAGAAAACAATGGAGAAGGAACAAAAAAGGGAAATTGAAATAATTAGCGGAAAGACTACTCATTCTCTGAAGGCACACAAAAAATAAATAAAGGTGATTGATATACTTTTTTTATCTATGGTAGTATCAGAGCAGCACTATAGAGTATTATCTTTCCTCTAAAACTGTAGTATATTTATATTGGAAAGGGGATAGAAAATATGAGATTTATAAAAAATATACTGATAACTATAATTATACTCGCAGGAATTGGTTATGGCGTATATTATTTTGGTACAAAGGTTGCATCTGAAAAACTAATAGAAATTGTTTCTAATGAATTGGTAAATAGCGGTGAAGTAGAGAATATCAAAAAGGCAATAGATAATGATCCAGAGTTAAAAGCATTTATAAATGATGCAAATTCCATAGATGAAAGCAAACTACCTTTTACAACCAAAGAGGAAGCTACCCGAGTTGTAGTGAAAAAGCTAGGATTGTCCGAACTTAAAGACATACAATCCCAAGTAAAACAAGGGAAAATCTCAAGAAATGAACTCATGCAAAAGGTTGAAAAAAATTTTACAGAAGAGGAAATACAAGCGTTAAAAGTAATAGCGTACAAAGAATTATATGGTAAATAGGAAGTATAAGGAATTAACTATCTTTCCAGCTAACTAACGCTGTTATCTGTAGCATTTTTTCTAAACAGGAGCTACTGAATGATGACCCGGTAGCACTACTGGAAAAAATCTGAACGATCATTTTATCTGCCAGAGAACATAGCCTATGGGTTTTTTGACAAATAAGTTCAGATGAAAATATATCGAATATGATCAGTTCTTAAAGCATGCGCAGATAGAATCCAATTTTACATTGAAGCAAATGCAGGTTGCTTCGCTTATGCAATATGGACATTCGAATTAAGAGATGACGAGCCTACTCGGGTGTCTACAGGTGCATGTTAGTCGAAACTTTGCACGAATCATAGAAAAGTAGCAGCTTAATAGATTGAAAGCTAGGTTAAACATTACGTTATCACTATCTTTTATTTGGTTAAGTGGATTGTAGGACATGTTATATTTGTTTTATTGTGAAATGTTTGTACAAACATAATTGTTATCCAGAGGTCAATTAATACGTTGTTAGTAAATAAAAGACTAAATGGTGATTGGGCTAAAAATGTACATTTAGTTGTATATAAATAAAGAAGGTAATGGGGGATAGAAAATGAAAACAATAAAAAAAGCTATAATACCTGCTGCAGGTCTAGGGACTAGATTTTTACCAGTTACAAAAGCGATGCCAAAAGAAATGCTACCGATAGTTGATAAGCCAACTATTCAATATATAGTTGAAGAAGCAATTGAGTCGGGGATAGAGGATATAATTATTGTAACTGGTAAAGGGAAACGTGCTATAGAAGATCATTTTGATAATAATTTCGAACTGGAAGATAACCTTATGAACAAGGGGAAATTTGGATTACTAAAAAAGGTAAAACAGCCTTCTGAAGTCGATATCCATTATATTCGTCAAAAAGAACCAAAAGGGCTTGGACATGCTGTATGGTGTGCAAGAAAGTTTATTGGGAATGAACCCTTTGCTGTGTTATTAGGCGATGATATAGTCCAAGCTGAGACGCCTGCATTAAGACAATTGATCCAGCAATTTGAAACAATAGAATCGTCTATCGTCGGAGTGCAACAGGTTCCAGATAATGAAACTCACCGTTATGGTATTGTCGATCCTAATACGATTGAGGGGCGTCGTTATCAGGTGAATAATTTTGTAGAAAAACCAGCTCCAGGAAAGGCACCTTCTAATCTAGCAATTATGGGCCGATATGTTTTTACTCCTGAAATCTTCGATTATCTTGATAAACAACAAATAGGGGCAGGTGGAGAAATTCAGTTAACAGATGCGATTCAGATGTTGAATGAAGTACAGAGAGTTTATGCTTATGATTTTGATGGTAAGCGATATGATGTTGGGGAGAAGCTTGGCTTTTTGACTACTAATATTGAGTTTGGGTTACAGGATGAAAATATTCGGGAGGAATTAATCACTTATCTAGTTGAAAAAATTAGTAACCTTACTGTCAAAGGATAAGAAAGAATTCTAATACGGAGGTAAGGGTGTAATCCTAAAATCATTACAATATTCTATCAAGCTATACATTTCTTTAGTACCTCACCAATAATTAATAGCTTCGAGGAATTGGCAGAAACATATGAAGTCAGATTTCTTCGGGTTTCGCCTCTAGTAGAATAAATAGAGCATTTGTTAAGAAAAATAAACTAGAAATTTTAGATAGAAATTTGAGAAAGTTGATTTAATATCTTAGACGAAATAGGTCACTTGCTTTTAGTAAGGAGGAATCTGAATTACTATTTCATTTATTCGTAGATTGGTATGAGCATTATTACTTCTTACTTAGAGTTTAGACAATGAAATCGTATCTTTACTGACTCGAGACTAACTGCAACGTTGGTGGATAGGTTGATCCACCACGCACTAGTGAAGAGATGTTTGACCCCATTTCTTTGTTACTGCAAACCAGACCACCACTTCACTAGTTATTCTCTAGTGAAGTGGTATTTTCAAAAATCCTAGTTCACAAGATCCTCAGCCCCCAAAACCACGAGGCGGGACAAGAAACCTGTCTCCGCGTCCCATCTATTTCTGAAACAAAAATGAATTAATAATAGCAAAGTATTCCCGAATATGCGTTTGAACAAGAATGTGTTTTGGTGTTTTGGATGGTGCTGCATATACGGTAAAACCAACTCGGCTACCAATCATTTTGGCCCGAAACATATGAAAATCATTCGTGACAACAATGATTTCTGGATTTAATTCAGAGGGCACGAGTAGTTCCTTCGAAAAAAGAAAGTTTTCATGTGTGCTCGTTGACTTATCTTCTACTAAAACATCCGTTGGTTCTACCCCAAGAGAAACTAAGTACCTTTTCATTGCTTCACCTTCGGAAATTTGCTCATTGTAATCCACTCCTCCAGAGGTCACAATAGTGGTTGGATTCTGCTGATAGAGTTCATACGCTTTATTTAATCTCCTTTTTAATGTTGGAGATGGTTCTCCGTTAATCAAACCAGCACCAAGTACTAAGATTGGAGCATCGGAACTGGGAGGTGGATCTTCTTGTGCCTGATACATTAGAATTTCGAGAAACACAATCATAACTACAGATAGCACGATAAGTACTGTGAGCATGTTTCGTAGCCACTTTTTCTTTCTTATAAAAGAAAAAAATCTTTGATGAAATATAGCTAATAATAGAAAGATAATTCCCATCACCGTAATAACGATAATACCAAAATCAATATTCCCACTTACATAATAAAGGGAAAAAACATAAAGAAAACAACTAATTGCCAATAGGCCGAAAAGAATAGACATAGGATACAACCTTTCGTAGTTTACTAGAATATATGTTAAAGAATATGTAGATCAGGCTAATAGTCCCTATTTATCTCTAAATTGGTCATGCATAATCTCTTTATAGTATTCCGCATAACCAACCATTCCCAGTTCCTTTGCTTCCCTAAGCTCTGTCTCTCTGTCATAAGGGACACGTACAAAGTTAATCGAATTCGCCCCATACGAACCATCAACGATGACATAGGTAGCGTCCACCACATCTAAACCGACACTTCCAACATTGCAGAGGATTCCAATATCGTAGGTTCTAAGCCAGGTCAGGTGAATATCACCATAAAACACCATATCAGGCTTACGAGTGGAGTGAAGGGATTCGGTTTCTTCACTATTCTCAAAAAGGGATAAACACTTTTCAGTTGGATGATACTCCGGGGCAATTCGTTCAAAAACGCTCCTCGGTGATGCATGGAAACAACGTGCTAGTTTGCCGTTCAATTCAAATTCAATGTAGAAAGGCAAGGAAGCAAGATACTTATAATCCACTTCTGTTAAGCGATTCTGAATCCAATTAATCGATTCATGATCAATCTCATCCCGAATAAATACATCCCAATTACCATAAATAACTTGATCGCAATGCTGTTGAACAAGTTCAATACATTCCGAACCACGTGGCCCCTTTCCAACCAAATCCCCTAAGCAAAATATCTGATCAACACCACGCTTTTCAATATCTGCAAGAACCGCCTTTAGAGCCGTTAAATTACCATGAATATCTGAAATGATAGCAATCTTTGACAAACTAGCTTCCCCCTTTGATAGCTTTGATTTTAGTTTATACTAATTTTTGGAAAAATTGAAGAAGGGACAGAGGTTTAGGTTTCTCGTCCAGTAGGACAACTAACCTATCCCTATGTCCCACCGTTTACTTCGCCCACCCGAATCAATTATAATGTATTAATTAGGAGGGGATGGTTATTCAACACGAGAAACATTATGAGGTTATGAAGAATCCAACAGGTAAGCAGCGGTTAGGGTTGGCCTTTTTGCTTGGTCTGTTATGTATGTTAGGGCCATTTAACATAGATATGTACTTACCGAGCTTTCCAGACATTGCCCAAGATCTGAATGTCCAACAATCACTTGTGCAGTTAAGTTTAACTGCATGTTTAATCGGCCTTGCTGTGGGGCAACTTATTGTCGGACCAATTAGTGATGCAAAAGGAAGAAGAAAACCGATATTATTATTTATTAGTTTATTTGCTTTAGCTTCTATTCTTTGTGCACTTGCACCGAATATTATAGTTTTAGTGATTGGTAGATTTCTACAAGGATTTACTGCATCAGCTGGTATTGTTTTGTCTCGGGCTGTTGTACGTGATGTCTTTACTGGTAAAGAACTTACGAAGTTTTTCGCATTATTAATGGTTATAAATGCAACAGCACCAATGGTTGCGCCAATTAGTGGTGGTGCATTATTACTTTTACCATTTACTTCATGGCATACGGTCTTTATCTTTTTAAGCTTACTGGGTGTTGCAATAGTTATTACCGTAGCTTTTAAACTAAAAGAAACGTTGCCAGAAGAAAGACGACAACCTAGTTCGATTGGAAATTCGCTAAGAACGATGGGGAGTTTGTTTCTTGACCGTTCGTTTATTGGTTATGCTATTGTTGTCGGCTTTGTTCAAGGGGGAAGTTTTGCTTACGTTGCTGGAACACCATTCGTATACCAAGGGATTTATCATGTTTCACCACAAGTATTTAGTATTTTGTTTGGAATAAATGGGTTAGCTATTATATCAGGAAGTTTTTTAGTTGGACGTTTGAGTGATATTTTTGAAGAAAGAAGCTTACTTCGTACAGCAGTATTAGTCTCCGTTAGTGCGAATGCAGTCTTACTTTCGATGGCTATTCTAAAAGGACCGCTATTTATGATTGTTATACCGATATTTATTCACATGATAACGATTGGAATTATTTTAACGAGCACATTTACATTAGCAATGAAAAATCAAGGTCATCGTGCAGGAAGTGCCAGTGCTTTATTAGGCATGTTTCCTCTAGTAATTGGGGCAATCGTAGCTCCCATTGTTGGAATTGATGAAACAGCAGCAATTCCAATGGCAGCTATTCTATTTAGTTGTTCCTTCATAGGGTCCATCGCATTTTTTGCATTAACTAGAAAGTTGGACAGCCATACAGAAAGTGCTGAATTAGTTGCAGAGGGTTAAAGTATTGAAGTGAAGCATAGGGGAGGTCCCTGTGCTTCACTATTTTTATTAGGGGGACAGTCCCTCCCTGCTTAACGCGGTAAATCGTTGAGGGGATTGTCACCTCTCATCAACTTCTAATCTTCTTCTCGTTTTTCTCTAATTATGATGGTCTAAAGTTAAGATATCGAATATGAAGGAGGAAATTAAAATGAATAAGAAATTAGTTACAGGTGTGTTGATTATCGGTTTATTATTAAGTGGTACGACAATTGCAGCAGCAAACTTGAATGATAATGCAACAACAACGAAGAAAGATGATACGGTGAAAACAGAAGTAGTGAAGGAGAAGGAAGGGATAATTTCCCTAGAAGAAGCGATAGAAATTGCATTAGCTGAACATCATGGATATGTGGAAAGTATTGAGTTAGAGAGAAAACGTGGTAAAGTTTATTACGAGGTGGACTTCGAAAACCCCGATGTGGATGTATATATTGATGCTTCTACCGGTGAAGTATTACGAGTGAATTGGGATGACGATGATGATCGTTATGACGAAAACCATAAGCCAAACATGGAGAACATTATATCAATAGAAGAGGCGAAAGAAATTGCTGTTGCTGAAGTTGGTGGAAAGGTTATTGAAATCGATCTAGATAAAGATGATGGTCGATATGAGTATGAATTGGAATTAAGAACAGATCGTGGCGAAGCAGAAATTACGATTGATGCGGAGTCTGGAGAAATTGTAGAACTGGAATTAGACTAACGTACCCATGGTTCCGCCAGAAGAGTTTGGCGGAACCTTTCTACTGCATTTGTTTATGAAATTAGTAGGGTTTTATAATTGTAGGGTTACTAATAAAAGTCATGAAATAGCGTTCTTATAGCAATAATAGATAAACAACCGCCAACCAAGTGAAAAATGGATTCCCTGAGAACCGGACTATCCACTTTTGTGGTTAATCATTCAATTCCAACGTCTCATTGATATCTGTTGATTTAGAATCTTGCCCGGTCAAGCGTTTATAGTAATAGGCAATCTTCTTTATAAGATTGCCGCTTTCCCAATATTCTGCTGCTTCCACATTGACTTTTAACAGGATAACGTTAGGATCATCATACGAAGTTTGCATGATTTTCTCGTGTACTTTGCTCCAATATTCTTTTTTCTTATCTGTATCTTCCACGATTTCCGCCTTTCCACGGACGGAAACATAAGATTTACCTACATATGCTACATTAACATCTTGGTTATGTAATATTTCCTCATATTTATCTGTCGCTTTTTTAGTGAAAAACCATAAGTCACCGTCAAATTCTACTTCTTGTGTTTTCATGGGACGAGAAACAAGCCCTTCTTCCGTAGCCGTAGTCAACATGGCCGTGTCTACATCTCTAATTAACTCTCTTAAAGTTTCAATTTCTTCTTTCTTCATCTTGTTAGACATTTTTACCACCTCTTTCATGGTTATATACTAACCTGGATACCAACTTTTATTCAGGTATTGCGGATTACTAAACATACGCTTAGATCTTGAAAATGTTTGATCTTTTCCTGTTATACTTCTAATTTTATTTTGTGAATATTATGTTATTATGGAGGTGATAAAAATTATGGGTTCATTTTTAGTCTTTGTTCTGATTATTTTAACCGTTGTGATTGATTTTTATTGGTTGGATATAGATCGTAAAAGATGGGGTTGGATGAATAATTGGTCTAACAGGAATAAAACATTATTTTTAATCGGTTTTATTGTAGTTTCCAGTTTGATCTATTTCGGCTTGAGTACTGAGTACCTTAGGAGGGGATAGATGTACCTTGGACCCGGGAGGTGATGGGGGAAAGGACCGTTAGACCTGTCCCTATGGTCCATCTTTGAGATAGAAGTTATGAAGCTAACGAAGCAATTTAGTGAAAAAGCAATTAGTAGAAATATTTTAATAGTTGCACCCCAACAAAGTTTGGCGAATTTCTTGGTTCCTCCTAATAGTAATATTTTTATATTTTTGGGAAACAGGTCTTCGTTCAAAAATTGGAAATGGATTGTATAATAATCGAGGGCGATTGTTGGAGTGTTGAGCAACTTATATGGTTCACGTGGTCCACGAAAATATCAAGTAGAAATGAGGAATGAACCATGAAGATATTAGCACTATGTAGAAGCTCTCGAACGAAGAACTTTATAGATAGATCAACTTACAGAGGTGAAGTCGTGAAATATACTTGCCCTTGCTGTGGTTATAAAACATTGGATGAAAAACCACCAAATACTTACGACATTTGTGAGATTTGTTTTTGGGAAGATGATGGCTACCAATATAAATATCCTGATGAAACAGGCGCCAATTATGTTTCCTTTAGGGAAGCACAACAAAACTTTATTAAATTTGGAGCTAAAGGTAAAAGAAGTCTAAATTTTGTAAGACCTCCAAAGAAATCAGATAGGAAAGACGCTAATTGGAAACCGTTATAGTGTATAATGTTTTTCTTGTTCAACTATTCCTTATATTAGTGGGACTTTTTTATAAAAGAGTAACAAGATAAGTATGTAGGATTATTTTGGGAGAGTGAATACATATGGGGGAGAATTGGATGGGACAAGGAACCTAGGCCCCTGTCCCATCTCTCTTCCTTTTGCTACTCTAGTACAGGCGCTCTTTTAAAGCTTAGCTTAGCGATTATCACACCAAGTAATGCCCCAACGACTGCTGGAACAACCCATTCAAGGTCAACATCTGCTAATGGTAAGGAGGTGCGAATCTTCTCAATCAGTCCTAACTTCATTCCAAAAGCATTTAACCCACTGATGACAGCAAACACACCTGTAAAGGAAAGGGCACTTACATAGACGATTCTTGAGCCTTTAAACTGACGATGGAAAAATGTTAGTACAATTAACACAATCGTTAATGGATAAGCAATTACTAAGAAAGGTACGGAGACCTTTAATATTTGGCTCAGTCCCATATTGGTCAGTGTAAAGCCAATTAAAGTCGTAACGAGAACAACGGTTTTATAATTTGCTTTTGGAATTAGCTTGGAAAAATATTGACCACAAGCTGATGTTAGGCCAACCACGGTCGTAAAGCAGGCAAGTGTAAATATTAAACCTATTAGTACCGTTCCACTCTGTCCAAATAAACTGGAAGAAACGGCAGATAGAATTTGAGTACCATCTGCAAATTCACCCGCAACCGCCATTTTACTACCAATAATCCCAAGAGAAACATAGACTACAGTGAGTAGTGTACCTGCAATAAGTGCTGCTTTTAGCATGTAGCCTTTTAATTGCTTATCATCAGAAACACCCCGCTGACGAATAGCTGTCAAAAACACAATTCCAAAGGCAAGTGTAGCTAAGGCATCCATCGTATTATATCCTTCTAAAAATCCTTTAAAAAACGCTCCTGACTCATATCCACCAGTTGGTGTTTGGAAGCTTCCATTCAGCTGCATGAACCCAGTGACACATAGGATAACAATTGCCACTAGTAAAATTGGCGTGATAAAGCGCCCTAGATACCTTTCTAGATTCGTAGGATTTAAACTAATGAGATAAACGAGTATAAAGAATACAACGGAGAATACTAGTAAAGCGACCGTTGCATTCGTTCCATCCATAAAAGGCATGACTCCCATTTCAAAAGCGACATTCGCATTTCTTGGAATGGCTAGAAATGGTCCGATAGATAAATAGACGATTACCATAAATACAGTACTAAATACCGGGTGAACTCGGTTTCCAATTGCTTGAATTCCTCCCTTAACCCGGGCAATTGCAAATAAAACTACTAATGGCAATCCTACAGCAGTAAGAACAAACCCAGCCATCGCTAGCCAAAATGTAGTACCAGATTGATCCCCTAAAAATGGTGGGAAAATTAGATTTCCAGCTCCAAAGAACATAGAAAATAACATAAGACCGATAAAAAATGAATCAAATTTACGCATGGTTTTTCTCTCCTTTAAGTTGTTTTTGAATATAAAAAAACCCGTCCCTTAATATAAGGGACGAGTTTATACTCGCGTTACCACCCTAATTCCGCAGAAAATAAAAAAACTGCAGCACTCAAGTCAACGTACTATCATACGCGTTCCATTATAACGGAGGACAACCCGTCAAAGCTTACTAGACTTTCAGCTTTGCATCTCAGAGATGATTTTCGGATAGGGGCTGAACACCGACTCTCACCAAATGCCGGCTCTCTTTGGATCAGGATTCCTAACTTACTGCTCTCGTCATCGATTTATGTATTAAAAGTAACTTATCAGATAATAATAGACTTGTCAATAATTTTAGAAAAACAAATACGGGGATAGCGCTACAACTTGAGGTGGGACAAGGAAGCTGTCCCACCTCATTTAACTTTCCGTGTTTCGTGCGTTGGATTTTCCTTTATTTCGTCTTTGCTCATCTGGTCTTTTGGCTTTATTATGTTTTTCCTTCGGTGCGTGTGAGTCCTTAACCATATTTATCCCTCCGTTTTCACCATAATGTCATGAAGGTTCTATAGGTTTATTGTTATCGAATTGTGTGAAAATATGCAGTAGAATGTTGTTGTGTTTTCGAATTATTTTTTTAGCGTACAGGCAGAGCTTAGTACCTTTACGGTGGTTCTCATGCTTTACTTAAAGCACGTTGATGCCTATCGATGATCTAATCACAAAAGTTGCATTGCTTACTTAACGACATAGAATCTGATATAATGATTGGATATTAGCATCTAGTACTAAAAATGAGGTGATGTTGTTGAATAGAGAAGATTTAATTGCACCGGAAAATTATAATATCGTGATGGAATTTGAAAAATATGCTACTGAACCTAACCGTGTTGCCGTAATTTTGGAAGACGAGCAGGGGGACCAACGAAAAATAACCTATCAAAACTTAATTAAAAATGCGAATAAGATCGGAAATATATTTAAGGAACAAGGTCTTAAAAAGGGAGATAGATTACTAGTTATGCTGCCCCGTCTCATTGAAACATATGAAGTATATATTGCAGCATTAAAAACTGGCATTATCATTATCCCTAGTTCAGAGATGTTGCGAACAAAAGATTTGCAGTATCGAATTTCGCATGGAGAAGTAAGCGGAGTCGTATGCCATTCAGATTATACGGACGAATTTAGGGCGATTGACCAGTATGAGGAGCTTACGAAATTTACTATAGGTAATTCTATTGATGGATGGAATCATATAGATAGTCTAAAGACTTCTGTATCCGATCAATTGGATATCGTTCCAACATCCAGAGATGATCTTGCATTTTTACCATATACATCAGGTACAACGAGTAATCCAAAGGCGGTTATGCATACCCATGCTTGGGGCTATGCCCATATGAGTTCTGCACCAGTACATTGGCTTGGAATCCATGATGGTGATACCGTTTGGGCGACGGCAGCTCCAGGCTGGCAAAAATGGGTATGGAGTCCATTTTTATCTGTATTAGGAACGGGTGCCACCGGGTTTGTATATAGCGGAAAATTTGAACCAAAGAAATATCTATCATTAATAGAGACTAATAAAATCAATGTATTTTGTTGTACACCAACTGAATATCGTCTCATGGCGAAACTAGATAATCTACAGGACCATGATTTATCAGCAGTCCACAGTGCTGTTTCCGCTGGAGAACCTTTAAATCGTGAAGTTATCGACCAATTTGAAAAGCATTTTAATATTACGGTTAGAGATGGCTATGGTCAAACGGAAAATACATTATTATTAGGATTTTTAAAAGGTATGAAAGTAAAAGCGGGCTCAATGGGGAAACCAACTCCAGGAAATAATGTACAATTAATTGACGAGGACGGAAATCCTGTCAAAGTTGGAGAAGTTGGCGACATAGCAATTCCACTAGATACCCCAGCACTATTTAAAGGGTATTACAAGGATGAGGACCGTACGAGGAAAACCCGTCGTGGTAACTTCTAT
This sequence comes from Ornithinibacillus proteolyticus, assembly GCF_039581225.1. Classification (NCBI taxonomy): domain Bacteria; kingdom Bacillati; phylum Bacillota; class Bacilli; order Caryophanales; family Bacillaceae; genus Ornithinibacillus; species Ornithinibacillus proteolyticus. Next base: position 65,303 of record NZ_JBCPXV010000018.1, read on the forward strand.
ATTACAGGTGACCAAGCTTCATTAGATGAGGAAGGATATTTCTGGTTTGAAGGTAGAAATGACGATATTATCATTAGCTCAGGCTATACAATCGGTCCCTTTGAAGTAGAAGATGCTTTGGTCAAACATTCAGCGGTAAAAGAATGTGCTGTCATCGCTAGTCCAGATGAAATTCGTGGAAATATCGTGAAGGCATACGTTGTTCTACAAAGTAACGTGGTAAATAAAGGGGAGAAGTTAGTGAAAGAATTGCAGGATCATGTGAAACAATTAACTGCTCCATATAAATATCCAAGGGAAATTGAATTTATTGATGAACTACCGAAGACATCATCAGGTAAAATCCGCCGTGTTGAGTTAAGACAGCGTGAAAAAAATCAAGCATAAGAATAAACTTCCATCTATTGAGGTACTATCCTTTAAAGATGGAAGTTTTTTAATAGAATGAGGGAGGGAAACGGAATAAGATAACAGAGTGAGTGCGTCAGGGTCCTAAATGACGACTGAAAGCAGAAAAAGGTAATAGATAGAATGCCTCAATTCCCTACATGAGGAAAGGGTTAGAAAAAGGTAATAGAGAGAGCACTCCAGTACCCTAAATGAGGGAGGAAAGCGAAAAAAAGGGTACAGAGAAATCCTCTATACCCAAAATAAAGTAGTAAGCAAAGGCGGTGTCAAATAAAGTGTGTAAGTTTAAATACACTCCAGGGTTAGTTCTTAAATATGAATATTACCCTTGGAATTGAATGGGATTTATCCGGTGATGATGAGTTTTACGGTATAATTTTAGTGTGGTTGAGACAAATCGTTTTAATTCCAATTTTATATAAAGGGAGGAACAATCCCTCGCCACTATAACGTGATAAACCACTAATCACGGTTCTTCACTAGGTTACTATTCCCCCTTATTCCCTTGCACCTTCGTAATGCCAATTCCACTAAAGATATAAATCAAAGCAAAGATTATTCCAAGATAAGTCATCGGAGCATAAAGGAAGAATTCTCCAGTTGATACTTGTAGTGTTTCCGCTACAAATGCTCCTGTAACGCCCCATGGGATGAGTGGAGCTAGAGCGGTTCCAGTATCCTCCATCGTACGAGACCAGTTTTTACGATGTAGACCAAATTTGTCATATAGTGGGCTTATGATTGGACCGATGACAGCGTATGTCACATAATAACTTCCGGTAATGGTGAATAGAATACCGTGTAGAGCTAAACTAGAGCTCATCATAGCCTTACCGCTTTTAGCTAGTGCGACAATTTTGTCTAAAAGAATATGAACAACTCCGGCTGATTTTAATGGGGATCCAAATACCGCAGCACTAATAAGCAAAGCAACGGTACCCAACATACTCGACATTCCGCCTCGTTGTACAATCTCATCCACGATTGGTATGTTTGTTGCTTGAGAGTACCCATTATTTAATGCTGAAAATACTTCCAAAACATCTCTTCCTTGGAAAATAACCGCCAATATACATCCAGCAATAATACCTACACCGAATACAGGGAGTGTTGGCTTTTTAAAATAAATTAAGAGTAAGACAAGTAGTGGTGGAATAATTAATATCGGGTTGAGATTAAAATTCTCGCTCAACGTGGATAGAATCAGATTCACATTCTCGCTATTCTCGATTTGCCCACCGAATTGGAAGCCTAGAATCAAATAAAGGACTAATGAGATAAGATAACCTGGAATCGTTGTCCAGAGCATATGTTTAATATGGTCAACAAGCTTCACCCCAGCCATGGTTGGTGCCATAATCGTGGTGTCAGATAAGGGAGAGAGTTTATCTCCAAAGAATGCCCCAACTACAACAGCTCCAGCCGTGTAATGTACCGGAATACCAAGACCTAGCGACACACCCATTAAGGCAACCCCTACTGTACCAATGGTTCCCCAGGAAGTTCCTGCCATAATAGACATAAACGAACAGACAAGTGCAGTAATAATTAAGAAAAAGGACGGGTCAATGCTTACCAAGCCATAATAGACAATTAATGGAATGGTTCCAGACAGCATCCAAGCACCGATTAACATCCCCACAGCTAGCAGTATCAAAATAGCTGGAAGCATCGATTTAATGGTTTCAATTAAGTCTTCTTCTATCTTTTCCCAGGATATTCCCCAGATAAGTGATAAGGTGATCACGACTACCCCAGCTGTAATGAGTGTAATAGTGGTAGGGGTTCCAAGATATATGATGCCGCCTAAAACGACAGTAAATGATAACACAAGCAGTAGAATCGCTTTCCAAGTTGATAGTTTCATAGTTTTTTCTCCTTTTTTATGAACTTGCTTTGTAACGATGTATGTAGCCTTTTATAATTCGCACAGTAAATCAAGTGCGCTTTTGTCGACTATTCTCGTTGAGCTAGTTTATTCATTTACCTTACCTCCAATGCCTAAAAAGTAGCCTGTCTTAAAAATGGAGATAGAAAAAAAGACACAAAAAAACAATGACAGAAAATAACCTATCATTGTTTCCAATATGGCATCTTCCATTCGATCAGTAGTTCTCCATGCAGACCTGCATGACAGTATGCCTCTTATTCAAAGACATCCCAGCAATAATAAGATTGACCCTTATTACGCTTCGGCGAGCATTCCTTTCCACAATCATCATCGATGTCATACTCCGATTGATTACTCATAATGTTCGCGCCTCTACCTCACCGACCTGGTAAGGTATTATTAAATTTTTCAACAAATTATACTATACTAGATAATTTGGTATGTTTGCAAGTATTTGGAATCATCAGGGTATTGGATTGTATGCAAGCGGGAGTATGTTAGCATTCTACTATATTGGTAGCTGGTAGGGCTTGTTTTACAACTCCAATTCAATTCGTATAATTGCAATTAGATGTACACCTCTATCTAACATACCTGAAACCAAATCCATCCAACATCCGTATATAAACTAAAGGAGTTGCTTTTTATGAAAAAACTGATCGTTACGGTCATTTTCCTATTTACCTTTTTCATTTTTGTAGAGCCAGCATTTGCCGAAGTGGATTATGTTATTAAGGATGTTCAGATAGATGCCTATTTAATGGAAAGCGGGGATGTTGCGGTAAAAGAAAGGTTCACGTATGATTTTGAAGGTGAATTTAATGGTATTACTCGCACGATAATTCCGAAGAAAGGTAACGCTATTGAAGATTTTGTAGCAAGTGAAGCTGGATCGCCATTGAAGGTAGAAAAAGAGGATAGCGAATATAAAATCTATCGAAAAGGTAATGAAGAAACGGTAACGATAGAACTCGGTTATACGATTATGAATGGGGTAGAGGTGTATCAGGATGTTGCCCAGTTCTACTGGCCATTTTTTGATAGTAGTAATGAATCGGTATATGAGAACATGACGATTTATGTACATCCACCTGCTAGGGCGGTTCAGGTTACGGCTTATGGTTATGATGAAGCATATGATACAGCAGAAGTAACAGCGGATGGTGGTGCCGTATTTTCATTAGGTTATGTGGAAGATGGGAAGAATGGGGACATTCAAGTAGTATATGATGAGACACTTTTTGGTGCTGCTCCATTAACCAGTGAAAAAATGATGAAAGATTCGATTCTGGAACAAATAGCAGATAATGAAGCTAAGCTAGCCGCGTTCCAGGATAGGAAAGCATGGTTAAATCGTATCGCTCCTTATATAGTTGGTGGCTTTGGACTATTTCTTGTTCTATTGCTCTTCGTCAGCATACGGCAAAAAATGGAGCTAAAACATGATGTGCAACGCCGTATAAAAGAGGAGTTAACGATACCTAAGCTTAACATGAGCATACCAGCAACAATCTATTATACTAATTCATTCACACCGAAAGACCAGTTACTAACGTCATCTTTATTAGAATTAGTTCGGAAAGGTTATGTGCGAACAAAAAATCAAGAAACGTTCTTGTTAGTCGATCGTTATACCGAGTATGACCATGAGTACATGTTAATCAACTTTTTATTTGATACGATTGGTAATGGAAAAACATTTAGATTTAAAGAACTGCAAACATTTTTAGAGGATGAATCGAATCATAATGATTACAACAAACATGTTCAAGCATGGATATACGCAATAAAGCAAGAAGTAAAATCGAAAGAACTTACTAAAGCAAAGAAAGGCTTTAGATGGACGGTTGCCCTCTTGAGCTTGCTACTTGTTCCATTAGCCGTTTTCTTTGGTATTCATGAACTGTTTATGTGGATGGCAGTTTCTATTATTCTGTTTCTTGGATTACTTGCTTTTAGTATTTTTTACAATCCGAAGACATTAGAAGGTGCGAAGATTTGGGAGGAATGGAAACAGTTTAATAAGAACTTCGATAGAATACCACCCAATCAATTGGAGAAATGGAGCACAGATGAGCAAATCATCGCTGTTAACTATGCATATGGTATGAATGATAAGGGAATAAAAATATGGAATAACCCAATATTCACATCGAATAAAAGCATGGATTCATCGAACGTTATGATGTATCTGCTTCTTGCATCAACTGCGAATCTGCACTTTAGTGAGGCAGATACGGTTACTGCTGCAACTACTAATTCATCCTCCACGACGACTGTAGGGACTGGTACAGGAGTAGGCGGTGGTGGAGGTTCGGGTGCTTTTTAACCATGTAAAGTGCTTAGTGGGAGGATGCCCACTAAGCATTGTTTTTTTGTGCAATAGGGTAACGTGCACATTTGTTTAGCTTGATGAATCGACTTTTAAGATGATTTTCCCGATGTTTTTATTCTCTTCCATGTGTCGATGTGCTTGTTGAACATCCTCAAAAGCAAAGACAGAATCGACAATCGGTTTAAGCTGTTTGGATTCAAATAGTTCTATCGTAGCTTGGGAAAAATCAACTGTTAGCTTCGCCTTATATTCATCACTTCTAGGTGTCAGTAATGTGCCTGTTAGTTGAACTCGTTTGCTCATTAGTTCCATCAAGTTCACTTCTACTTGTGCTCCCCCAAGGATACCAATTAATACCCAGCGACCATCCACCTTAATACTAGATAGGTTTTTGTTCCAATAGGATGCACCGACAAAGTCTAGTATCAGATCGACCCCTTGACCATCGGTAATGTGCGATACTTCCTCAGAAAAATCCTTTTCCTTATAATTGATTCCGTAATCTGCGCCTAAGGATTGTGCAAAATCTAGTTTTGCTTTTGAGCCAGCTGTTGTGATAACGTTTGCTGAAGAAATCTGTTTTGCCAGCTGAATTGCTGCAGTTCCGACACCACTTCCGCCAGCATGGACAAGTACGGTTTCCCCTTTGTTCAGGCTACCTAACCAATATAAGGTTTGATATGCGGTTAGAAATACTTCTGGAATGGCCGCTGCCTCTTCAAAGGATAAGCCTTCTGGAATAATCATTGCTCGCTCTGCTGGCATGATTGCATATTCTGCATACCCTCCACCATTCACAAGCCCCATCACCCGAGTACCGACTTTTACTTCTGTATTCGGTCCGACTTCTTCCACGATACCAGCTACTTCAATTCCTAGAATGGGATTCGTCATATAACCGGTCCGACCTTCACGATTAAGAATATCCGTACGATTAATTGCTGCGGCTTTTACATTAATTAATAGTTCACCTTCACGGGGTTCTGGCTTCGGTACATCTGTCACATGTAATTGTTCCGCTCCACCCGGTTGTTTCGTCATAATCGCTTTCATATTGATAACCCTCTTTTATGTGGATTTTTTTGAATGATAATTCCTTTTTAGGGTATCAGATGTTGGTGGTGGGGTTCAAGTGAGGGTGCTTGAAGTGTGTGGATAGTGCCTTTTTACTCCAGAACAATCGCACACATGACATGTTTCGACAACATGATTGTTTGACCAAGAATCGATGAGATGAAATAGTTTGGGATTAGAATTCGTAACTTTTCAAATTAACCACTTCGTATGTGTGATTACTATACTTTTGTACATGTTCCTACAAAAATCAAGTGTGTTATGGCGGCTTATTAACCCCAAAACTTACAGAGTATAAAACTCAGCAGGAGAATTTTTGGTTGTAGTTTATATCTTGAATTGTTGGTATTAGAACTAAGATACATCACCAAAAAACATGATATCAAGTCTCATTAATACCTAAAATTACAGAGTACTAAAACCACCCGGGGTAACGACAACTATTCAAGATGGTCTCATTAATACCTAAAATTACAGAGTACTAAAACACGTGATTTATCTACCTTCACCAAGAAAAAGTCTCATTAATACCTAAAATTACAGAGTACTAAAACAATCGACATCAAACTTAATTTGAAAAGTCTGTCTCATTAATACCTAAAATTACAGAGTACTAAAACAGGTGTTGCATATTCATTATTTGTAAGCCCGAACTAAGAAATTTTATAATAGAAGCAACTAAAATTAAAAACAGAAACGCCAAATAACCGTGAATCTGAGATGTTTTAAACAGATTTACGGTTATTTTATTTTTTTGCACATGTTGCTT